>NZ_RZSR01000361.1:0-5393 GCF_004023265.1 Mesorhizobium sp. M1A.F.Ca.IN.020.06.1.1 | reverse complement strand
GGGGTGCTCCGAGATCGGAAGGAACTCGATATGGGTGAAGCCGGTTTCGACCACGTAGGGGATCAGCTGCGCGGCGAGCTCGTCCCAGGTGAGGAAGGTGCCGTCATCGCGGCGCTGCCACGAGCCGGCATGGACCTCGTAGATCGAGATCGCCTCGCGCCGCGGATCGGCCTTCTGCCAGAAGCTGCGATGGGCCTCGTCGCCCCATTGATGCGCGATCGGCGGCGCCGTCACCGAAGCGGTCGCCGGGCGCAGCTCGGACTCGAAGGCGAACGGATCGGCCTTGAGGGGCAGGCGCACGCCGTCGGGACCGATGATCTCGAACTTGTAAGGCTGGCCGGCGCCGAGGTCCGGAATGAACAGCTCCCAGATGCCGGTGTCCTTGCGGTCGCGCATGGTGTGCCGGCGGCCGTCCCAGTCGTTGAAGGCGCCAACCACCGAGACGCGCCGGGCATTGGGCGCCCATACCGCGAAATGCACCCCGGTGGCCCCCTCATGCTCGATGATATGGGCGCCGAGCTTGTCGAAGAGCCTCAGGTGTGAGCCCTCCGCCATGTAGTAGTCGTCCATCGGGCCTAGCACCGGGCCGAAGGAATAAGGGTCGGTCAGCCACCAGTCGCCGCCGGCATTCCTCGCGTGATAGCGCAACGGCTGACGCTTGCGGATCGAAAGCTTGCCCTCGAAGAAGCCGGCATCGTTGCTGCGCACGAGTTCCCCGGCTTCCTTGCCGGTGAGCGTATAGGCGGTGACGCATTCGGCATTGGGTACGAAGCAGCGGGCGACTAAGCCCTTGCCGGCCGCGTGCACACCCAGAATTGCAAAGGGATCGCCATGCGTTCCGGCGACAATGGCCGCGACATCGCCGGCTGGCGCCAGTCCGTCCGGCCCGCTTGGTGCAGCGGTCGCGCGCGGCTTCCTCATCAGGCGGCGTCCCTCCCTGGGAACTATTCTGGTTTGTGCATATGTTGGCCAAAACCGCTAGGCACTTTTGGGCGACATGCACGTCCACGTTGTCGGCGGCCTCATGCAATCACATCAGACAGGTACGTTCCAGATTTCTTTCGCGTATTGGCGAATGGTGCGATCGGACGAGAACCAGCCGACGCGGGCGACATTGCGGATGGCGCGCGAGTACCAGTCGGGACTGTTGCGCCAGAGATCGTCGACCTCGCGCTGGCAGGCGGCGTAGGAGTCGAAATCGGCCGCCACCATGAACCAGTCGCTCTGATAAAGGCCGTTCATGAGGTCGCGGTAGCGGTTGGGATCGTCAGGCGAGAAGACGCCGGAGGAGATCGCCGACACCGCCTGCGACAACTCCGGCGAGGACGCGATCACGCCGCGCGGATTGTAGCCGTTGTCGCGGCGTTCGGCGACCTCGGCGGTGGTGAGGCCGAAGATGAAGATGTTGTCGTCGCCGACGCGCTCCTTGATCTCGACATTGGCGCCGTCGAGCGTGCCGATGGTCAAGGCGCCGTTGAGGGCAAACTTCATGTTGCCGGTGCCGGAAGCCTCCATACCGGCGGTCGAGATCTGCTCGGAAAGATCGGCCGCCGGCATCATCACCTCGGCGAGGCTGACATTGTAGTTCGGCACGAACACAACCTTGAGCAGGCCGCGCGTCGAGGGATCGCCGTTGATCACCCGGGCGACGTCGTTGGCCAGTTTGATGATGAGCTTGGCGTTGTGGTAGCTCGGCGCCGCCTTGCCGCCGAAGAATTTAACCCGCGGCATCCAGTCCCGCTCGGGATGCGAGCGGATCTGGTCGTAGAGCGCGATCGCCTCCAGAATGTTGAGCAATTGGCGCTTGTATTCGTGGATGCGCTTGACCTGGATGTCGAACAGCGCTGAAGGATCGAGCCTGATGCCGAGCCGGTCGGCGACCAGGTTTGCAAGCCTCACCTTGTTCTGGCGCTTCACGGCGGCAAACTTCTCGCGGAAAGCGGAGTCGCCGGCAAGAGGATCGAGATCCTTGATCGCTTCGATGTCGTCCATGAAGCAGTTCCCGATCGCTTCGCGGGCAAGCGCGGTCAGGCCGGGATTGCACTGGATCAGCCAGCGCCTGGGCGTGATGCCGTTGGTCTTGTTGTTAATGCGGTCGGGATAGAGCTTGTGGAGATCGGCAAACACCGTCTCCTTCATCAGATCGGTGTGCAGCGCCGAGACGCCGTTGATCGAATGCGAGCCGACGAAAGCGAGATTGCCCATGCGCACGCGGCGGTCGCCATTTTCCTGGATCAGCGAGATGCGGGCGATCTGCTCGCCCGAGAATTTTCCGGTGGCCCGCGCCTCCAGGAGAACCTGGGCATTGATGGCGTAGACGATCTGCATGTGGCGCGGCAACAGACGCTCGAACAGCGGCACCGGCCAGCTTTCCAACGCCTCCGGTAGCAGCGTGTGGTTGGTGTAGGCGAAGGTGCGCTTGGTGATGTCCCAGGCAAGGTCGAAATCCATGCCGTGAACGTCCATCAGAAGCCGCATCAGCTCCGGCACGGCGACGGCCGGATGGGTGTCGTTCAGGTGGATCGCGGCCTTGTCGGGCAACGATCTCAGGTCGCCGTACTGGCTGAGATGCCGCTGGACGATGTCCTGCAGCGAAGCAGTCGAGAAGAAATATTCCTGGCGCAGCCGGAGCTCCTGCCCGGCCATGTGCGAGTCGGCCGGATAGAGAACGCGCGACAGCGCGTCGGCCTTGTTGCTTTCGGCGAGCGCGCCGATGTGGTCGCCGGCATTGAACTTGTCGAGCAGAATCGGGTCGATCGGCATGCCGGACCACAGCCGCAGCGTGTTGACGCGCTTGGCGCGCCAGCCCGCGACCGGCGTGTCATAAGCGACCGCCAGCACATGCTCGTTGGGCCTCCAGACATGGCGCTCCAGGCGGCCGTCCTTTGAGGTGATCGATTCCACCGAACCGCCGAAGCCGACCTCGAAGGAACGTTCGCGCCGCTCGAACTCCCATGGGTTGCCATGGTCGAGCCAGGTTTCCGGCAACTCGACCTGCCAGCCGTCATGGATCTCCTGCCGGAACATGCCGTTGGCGTAGCGGATGCCGTAGCCGTGGGCGGGGATATCGACCGTGGCCATGCTTTCCATGAAGCAGGCGGCCAGCCGGCCGAGACCGCCATTGCCGAGGGCTGCGTCCGGTTCAAGGCCGGCGATCAAGTCGAGATCCACGCCGAGCGATGCCAGCGCCTCGCGCATGTTCTCCATCAGGCCGAGATTGGAGAAGGCGTCGCGCATCAGGCGCCCGATGAGGAATTCGAGCGAGAGATAGTAGACGCGCTTTTCCTGCTGGTCGTAGGCTTCCTTGGTCGCCTGGATCCAGTGATCGACGACGCGGTCGCGCACCACCTTGATCGAGGCGGTCAGCCAGTCATATGGCGTTGCGACGGTGGTGTCCTTGCCGACCCGGTACTTGAGCGACATCAGGACTTCCTCGGCGAGCGTCCTGGGATCGGGGTGGTCGAGAGCGGGGGCTTCGATCGTCATGGCGGGTTTCATATCGCCTCTCGTTCGGTTGGCCTGATCATAGCGGCTTTCACCGTTTCTCCTACCCCAGTTTGCCGCGCTGCAGCATATATTGTTAAATCGATTTAGGACGGAGTGTCCATCCGATGCACCTGCGGCCAATTACCATGGTGGGGCGGAGATCAGGCCGCCAGCGCGTCCTCCGGCGGCTTCTTGGCGCCGGTCATGAGCGCGACGGCATCCGACATCGAAATCTGCTTCGGATCGACGACGCATAGACGCCGTCCAAGCCGGTGGATGTGGATGCGATCGGCGACCTCGAAGACATGCGGCATGTTGTGCGAGATGAGCACGATCGGCAGGCCGCGCTTCTTGACGTCGAGGATCAGCTCGAGGACGCGGCGACTTTCCTTGACACCGAGCGCCGCCGTCGGTTCGTCCATGATCACCACCTTCGATCCGAAGGCGGCGGCGCGAGCCACGGCGACGCCTTGGCGCTGGCCGCCCGAAAGCGTCTCCACCGCCTGGCTGATGTTCTGGATGGTCATCAGGCCGAGTTCGGTCAGCTTGTCGCGGGCGCGCTTTTCCATCGCCGGACGATCCAGCATGCGGAACCAGCTGCCGAGCGGACCCGGTTTGCGGATCTCGCGGCCGAGAAACATGTTGTCGGCGATCGACAGCGCCGGCGACAATGCCAGGTTCTGGTAGACGGTCTCGATCCCCGCCTCGCGGGCCTCGATGGGCGATTTGAACTGGACCTGCTTGCCGTCCAGCTCAATCACCCCTTCATCGGGATGCACGGCGCCGGAGATCGCCTTGATGAGCGTCGACTTGCCGGCGCCGTTGTCGCCGATCACGGCCAGGATTTCACCCGGGTAGAGATCGAAGTCGCAGTTGTTGAGCGCGGTCACGCGGCCGTAGCGCTTGGTTAGACCGCGCGCGGTGAGAACAGCCTGCTGGGTCATGGTTACACCGAAACCTTTCTGATCCACTGGTCGATCGCCACGGCGCCGATAATCAGGACACCGGTGAGCAGCACTTTCCATTGCGGGTCAGCGCCCAGCATGTTGAGGCCCATCGAGACGACGCCGACGATCATGGCGCCGAACAGCGTGCCGAGGATGGAGCCGCGGCCGCCAAAGAGCGAGATGCCCCCGATCACGGTCGCGGTGATCGCTTGCAGATTGTAGTCGGTGACGGCGGCGGACGGCGAGATCGAGCCGTTGCGGCCGATCGACACCCAGGCAGCGAAGGCGGCGATCAGACCGGCAAGCGTATAGACGGCCATCAGCACAGACTTGGTCTGGATACCGGAGAGTTTCGCCGCTTCCGGGTCGTCGCCGACGGCATAGACATGGCGGCCCCACGCCGTGTGGTTGAGCACATACCACAAGAGCAGCACCAACAGGACCATGGCGATGACGCCGGCCGTCAGCACGGCGGAGCCGACCCTGAAGCTCAGCGCGAAGAGATGCAGCAGCGGCGCCTGAGCGTCGACATCGGCGTCGCGGATCGTCTCATTGGCCGAGTAGATGAAATTGGTGGCCATGACGATGTTCCAGGTGCCCAGTGTCACGATGAAGGGCGGCAATTTCATATAGGCGACCAACAAGCCGTTGAGCATGCCGCAAACCGCGCCTGCGCCAAGCCCAAGCACCACGGCCAGGATTGTCGGCATGCCATAGGTGATGGCGCAGTTGCCCATGACCACCGCCGAGATGACCATCACCACGCCGATCGAAAGATCGATGCCGGCGGTCAGGATGACCAGCGTCTGGGCAGCGCCCAGGATGCCGACGATGGCGATCTGCTGCAGGATCAGCGTCAGCGTGTAGGACGAAAAGAAGCGGCCGCCGATGGCAACGCCAAAGATGATGACCGACAGCACCAGCACGATCAGCGGCACCGCCGCCGGCGTGGAGTGCAGG
>NZ_RZSR01000360.1:0-5394 GCF_004023265.1 Mesorhizobium sp. M1A.F.Ca.IN.020.06.1.1 | reverse complement strand
GGCCATTGTGCATGATCACCCAGGCCGCGATGCCGGCGACAACGAATTCGATCGCCAGCCGCGCCTTGCCGGAGAAGCCCAGATGCGACTGTTTCGTCACCTTGAGATAGTCGTCGTAGAAACCGATCGAGCCGAAGCCGACGGTGACCAAAAGCACCACCCAGACATAGATGCTGGAGAGGTTTGCCCACAGAAGCGAGGAGCCGATGATGCCGGACAGGATCATCAGCCCGCCCATCGTCGGCGTTCCGGCCTTCTTGAAATGTGTCTGCGGTCCGTCGGCGCGGATCGGCTGCCCCTTGCCCTGGCGAAGCCGCAGCGAATTGATGATGGTCGGTCCGAATATGAAGACGATCAGCGCCGAAGTGATCAGCGCACCGCCGGTGCGAAAGGTGATGTAGCGGAAGACATTAAAGGCCGAGATCTTGTCCGCGAAATCAACGAGTAAAGTGAGCATCGGTCCCCCGGATCCCGACCTCAGGTCGGTTCAATGGTTGCGGCTTCCGCCGGAAATTTGCCGAGCAATGCCTCGACCAGCTTTGAAAAGCCGATGCCTTTCGACGACTTGACCATCACCACGTCACCCGGCCTGATCGCCGACATGACGACGGGCTTCAGCTCTTCGGCTCCTGGCCGGTACTCGGTTTCGACATCCGAAGGCAAAACCTCGGCCAGTGCCCGCATCTCCGGGCCGCCGAGAAAGACGTTGCGCGTTTCTGTGCCGACAATAAGTTCGGCAAGGGCCGCGTGGAGCTTCGCCGAATGGCTGCCGAGTTCCAGCATGTCGCCAAGCACGGCGATGCGCCTGCCCTCGCCCGATACCGGCGTGGCGTTGAGCAGCGCCATGGCTGCCGCCATCGACGCTGGATTGGCATTGTAGCTCTCGTCGATCAGCGTGATCGGACCGTTCGGATGGCGCAAAATGTGGCGCCGGCCGCGCCCGCGCTCGGCCGAAAGATCGGCGAGCGCCGCCGCGACCTTGTCGAGATCGGCGCCGACCAGTTGCGCGGCGCCAAGCACCGCCAGCACATTCTGCACGATGTGGCGGCCGGGCGCCCCCACACGGGCCGTCACGTCCCTCTTGCCGATCTTGACCGCGATATCGGAGTGATCGGCATAAAGGTCGCAGCCAACAAGACGAAAGGCCGAGCGGGCGTTCTCGCCGAAGCCGAAGACATGCTCGACACCTGCATCCTTGGCCACTTTCCCGAGCAGCTTCCAACGCGGATCGTCGCGATTGAGCAGCGCGGCGCCGCCGGCCTCTATGCCCTCGAAAATCTCGGCCTTGGCCATGGCGATCTCGTCGAGATTCTTGAAGAAGCCGAGATGGGCGGCCGCGATCAGCGTGACGATCGCGACATGCGGCCTCACCATCTTGACCAGCGGCCTTATCTCGCCCGGATGATTCATGCCGATCTCGAAGATCGCGTAGTCGCAGTCTGCGGGCATGCGCGCCAAGGTAAGTGGCACGCCCCAGTGATTGTTAAACGACTGCGCCGAGGCGTGCACCTTGCCGACCGCCGACAGCACATGGCGCAGCGCTTCCTTTGTGGTCGTCTTGCCCGCAGAGCCGGTCACCGCGATGATCTTGGCCCGTGAGCGAGCGCGCGCCGCAATGCCGAGCTTTTCCAGCGCCGCAAGCACATCCTGCACGACGATCATCGGCGCCGTCAGCCGGCCAAGGGACGGCAGCTTGCCCTCGGCCACCACCAGCACCGCAGCGCCCGCCTTCACTGCAGCGGTTGCGAAATCGTGGCCGTCCATCGTCTCGCCCTTGATGGCGAAGAAGGCGTTGCCCGGCTCGAGGCTGCGGCTGTCGATCGAAATGCCGGTGATGCCTTCCGGCAGCGAGCCGATCGGCCTGCCGCCCATGGCCTCGACAAGCGCTTGCGACGTCCACAGCAAGCTCATGCGGCGCGCTCCTGGAGCGCCTCGCGCACTTCCTCATGATCGGAAAAGTGGAAGGTTTCGGTGCCGATCGTCTGGCCTTCCTCATGCCCCTTGCCGGCGACGATCAGCGTATCGCCGGCATGGAGCATGGCGACGGCCTCGTGGATCGCTTTGCGGCGGTCGCCGATCTCGATGGCGCCGGGCGCCGCGGCAAGGATTGCCGCGCGGATGGTTTCGGGGATTTCCGTGCGCGGATTATCGTCGGTGACGATGACGACATCGGCGAGCCGGGTCGCGATCTCGCCCATGATCGGCCGCTTGCCGCGATCGCGGTCGCCGCCACAGCCGAAGACGACAACGACCCGGCCCGTGGTGAACGGACGAACCGAGGTCAGGACATTTTCCAATGCGTCGGGCTTGTGCGCGTAGTCGACATAGACCGGAGCGCCGGCGGCCGTCGTGCCCACAAGGTCGAGGCGGCCCGGCGCACCTTTGAGTTTCTCCAATGCGGCCAATGCCTTATCAACGGATGTTCCAGTCGAGATGGCGAGGCCGGCCGAAACCAGGGCGTTGGCGATCTGGAAATCACCTGCCAACGGCAGGTCGATCTCGTGAAGCACACCATCGGCCTCCACCTCGGCACGCTGGCGCCGCCGCTCATGCTCGACGCGCTTCAGCGTCAGGAATTCGCCGTGGCGCCCGACGGTCAGAACATTGAGGCCCGCTGCCCGCGCGGCATGAACCGTCGGCTGCGACCAGGGATCGTCGGCGAAGATCACGGCCGGCGCCCCCTTCGGCAGCAGCGTGTCGAACAGACGCAGCTTGGCACGATGATAATCCTCGACCGTCGGATGGTAATCCATGTGGTCGCGGCCGAGATTGGTAAAGCCGCCGGCGGCCAGTTTGACGCCGTCGAGCCGACGCTGGTCGAGACCATGGCTGGAAGCCTCCATCGAGGCGTGCGTTACCCCTGCCTCCGCCAGTTCCTTGAGCAACTCGTGCAGCGCGACCGGATCGGGCGTAGTCAATGAGCCATATTCGTTGCGGCCCGGCGCCACCACGCCGGTCGTGCCGATCGAAGCGGCGGCAAAACCTGCCTGCTCCCAGATCTGGCGGGTGAACGCGGCAACCGATGTCTTGCCGCTGGTCCCGGTTACGGCGACCATCGTCCGAGGCTGCTTGCCGAAGAAGCGCGCCGCGCTCAGCGCCAATGCCAGACGGGGATCATCGACGGCAAGAACCGGGATCGACAGACCGGAGATTGTATTGCCTTTGGCCGCCACGATTGCGGCAGCGCCGCGGCCGGCGGCATCGGCGGCATAGGTCGAGCCATCAGCCTTGCTGCCGGCGAGCGCGAAAAAAACGACGCCCGGTCTTACCTGGCGGGAATCGGAGGAGAGACCGGTAACCTCCAAATCGGGGGAAGCTGTTCCCTCGACAGGCAGGATACCGGCTAGATTTTTCAGATACATTGAGTCCCGTTCACCGCAACAAAATAGCGCGCAGTTGCCGGCGCGCCCCAAGAATCACTGATAGGAAACCAGCGTTGCACCATTTTCATGGCTGAAATCTGGCTTCACGCCAAGCATCGAAGCCGCACGCCTGATGATGTTGCCTGCCATGATGCCGGCATTCGAGGCGGCGGTGGCGCCCATGCCGGGCTTTTCCGGCTTCGGCTCATCGGCGATGGTCAGCACGATATATTGCGGATCGTCCATCGGAAAGGCGGCGACGAAGGCGTTGAAATTCTTCTCTTTCGAATAACGGCCGTTGACGACCTTTTCCGCCGTGCCCGTCTTGCCGCCGACGCGGTAACCCGGAACCCTGGCGCTCTTGCCCGAGCCTTTCTCGGCGTTGAGTGCGTAGAGATAGCGCATCCCTTCCACGGTCGTGTCCTTGACCACCCTTTTGGCCACCTCCATCGCCTGCTCGGCCGTGCGCGGCAGAAAAGTCGGCTCGATCAAATAGCCACTCATCAATGCGGCGCAGCCGACGGCAGTCTGCAGGGGCGTTGTCGAGACGCCATGGCCGAAGGCGATGGTGATCGAATTGACCTGCTTCCATACTTTCGGTTCGGTCGGGCGCGCCACTTCCGGCAATTCCGTCTGCATCTTTTCGAGCACGCCTAGCCGATGCAGGAACTCGCGATGCCCTTCGATGCCGACAGCCTCGGCTTCTTTGGCCGAGCCGATGTTGGACGAATAGATGAACACTTCGGGCACCGAAAGCACACGGCCTTTGCTGTGGAAGTCATGGATGGTCTGGCGGCCGATCCTGATCGGGCGCGACGCATCGAAGCGACTCTCCAGCGTCACCTTGCCGGAATCGAGCGCCATGCCGGTGGTGAAGCTCTTGAAGGTCGAGCCCATCTCGTAGAGCCCGGCCGACATACGGTTCAGCCGGTCCTTTTCCTGAGCATTGTAGGGATTGTTGGGGTCAAAATCCGGCACCGAGGCCATCGCCAGGACTTCGCCGGTCTTGATATTGAGGACCACCGCGCCGGCCGCGATCGCGTGGAACCGTTCCATGCCGGTCGCCACCTCGTCGCGCACCACATGCTGGACGCGCAGGTCTATCGACAGCTTCACCGGCTTCAGATCCCTGGCCACCGCCAGTCCTGACGCCTGCAGATCGGTCAGGCCCTGGTCATCGATGTACTTCTCCATACCGGAGATGCCCTGATTGTCGATGTTGGTGAGCCCGACAATGTAGGATGACGTTTCGCCGCTCGGATAGAAGCGGCGCTTTTCGGTGCGGAAACCGAGACCCGGGATGCCGAGCGCCATGATGTCGGCCTGCTGCTTCGGCGTCAGCTGCCGCTGCAGCCAGACGAAGCCGGCGCCGCTCTTCAGCTTGTGATAAGTCTGCTCGTAGTCAATCTCGGGAAGCACGGTCGAGAGCTTCTCGATCGCCTCGTCGGCGTCGACGATACGGCGCGGCTCGGCGAACAGCGACGCCGTCTTGATGTCGGTCGCCAGCACCTCGCCGTTGCGGTCGACGATGTCCGGCCGCGATGCAGTGACGCGGCTCTGCGGACCACCCGAATTGTCCGGATTCTGCAGGCCGAGATAGACCAGTCGGCCGGCAATCGTCGAATAGATGGTGAAGAACACCGCCATCGTCATGACGATGCGGGTCTTGGCCTTGCCGCCGGTTGCCTTGCGGGCGGCGTCGACGACGATCGAGCCGTCCTCAGTTGCCTTGCTTCGGCGCTTCAGCAGGTTGCCGATCCCTGGAAGCCTGCTGATCATTGCACGGTGCTCCCGGTCACCACCGGATCCTTGCCGTCCGACGGCCCTTTGCCCGAATTGTCGGCCATGCCGCCGAGCGGCTGCGACGACAGGTCCTCGATATTGAGCGGCTTCATCGGCACGTCGTCGAGCCCGCCGATTTGGTGGGCGTTGAGCGGCTCGAGCCCGAGCTGCGACTTGTAGATTTCGGCAAGCTTCTGCAGCCGCGCCGGCTGGGTGAGCAGGCTCCAGTCCGCCTTGAGAAGATCGATTG
>NZ_RZSR01000359.1:0-5399 GCF_004023265.1 Mesorhizobium sp. M1A.F.Ca.IN.020.06.1.1 | reverse complement strand
TTGCGGCACTTGATGTCGAAGAATTTTTCGGCTCCCAGGTCGGCGCCGAAGCCGGCTTCGGTCACGACGTAGTCGGCAAGCTTCAGCGCCGTCGTCGTGGCGACGACCGAGTTGCAGCCATGCGCGATGTTGGCGAACGGGCCGCCATGCACGAAGGCCGGGTTGTTCTCCAGCGTCTGCACCAGGTTGGGCTGGATGGCGTCCTTCAAAAGCACGGCCATGGCGCCGTCGGCCTTGAGGTCGCGGGCATAGACCGGCGACTTGTCGCGGCGGTAGGCAACGATGATGTCGCCGAGGCGCTTCTCAAGATCCTTGAGGTCGGTGGCAAGGCACAGGATCGCCATGACTTCCGAAGCGACGGTGATGTCGAAGCCGGCCTCACGGGGGAAGCCGTTGGCGACGCCGCCCAGCGAGCAGATGATCTCGCGCAGCGCCCGGTCGTTCATGTCCATGACGCGGCGCCAGGCGACGCGACGGGTATCGATGCCGAGCTCGTTGCCCCAGTAGATGTGGTTGTCGATCAGCGCCGAAAGCAGGTTGTGGGCCGTGGTGATGGCGTGGAAGTCACCGGTGAAGTGGAGGTTCATATCGTCCATCGGCACCACCTGGGCCAGGCCGCCGCCGGCGGCGCCACCCTTCATGCCGAAGTTCGGGCCGAGCGAGGCTTCGCGGATGCACACGATCGCCTTCTTGCCGATGCGGTTCAGGCCGTCGCCGAGGCCGACCGTAGTGGTCGTCTTGCCTTCGCCGGCAGGCGTCGGGTTGATGGCGGTGACGAGGATCAGCTTGCCGTCCTTGTTGCCCCGCACCGATTTGATGAATTCGGCCGAGACCTTCGCCTTGTCGTGGCCATAGGGCAAAAGGTGCTCGTAAGGGATGCCGATCTTGGCGCCGATCTCCTGGATCGGTTTCTTCCTGGCGGCGCGCGCGATCTCGATGTCGGACTTCACTTCGGCCATGACGGCTTTCCTCTGGATTGTGCGGTGGAGGGGACGGGTTCGATCACTAAAGCAATTCCAGGAAAAGTGTGAGCCGGTCTTCCGTCCGGAATTGCGTGAAAACGAGGAAACAGGGCGGTTCTGCGTTTCCGCCCGGACGCAAGGGCATGTTCTAACCCTGTCGCGGTCACGGCGTCAACTTTCATGCAACTATGTTTCCTGTGAAGAAATTATTGCGTTCCCGGCCGACCTTCCTAAGGGTCTTTGGCGCCCGGTCGTTGCGAGCGTATAGAAGCCAGAGCAGGGATCGTTCCGCCGTCTCAAAACAGCCGCGCAATGCGCGGAATGCGACAGACGCGACGGCGCAAATCCGCCACCGTGCTGCGGTGGCGGCAGCGCTATTGGCTGAGCACGTTGCTGATCTCGACCATGTTGGAGCGCACGCGCAGGATATAGAAGCCCATGGTCGTCAGATGCGTCGGCAGCAGCCAGCCGTCCTCGCGGCCGTTGGCGATGATGAAGGGCTGGATGCGCAGTGCCGAGACGAATTGCGCGTCCATGGTGTCCCACAAATTCTGCAGGTGCTTTTCCTTGATCACGTCCTCAAAGTCGGCCTGCGCCGCTTTCATCAGGCCGTAATAGGCGTAGAGCTGGCCATAGGCGAACCAGAAGCGGTCGTCGGCGCGGAAGTCGAACCAGCCGTCATTATGGTTCTCGGCGCGCTCCTTCAAGATCGCGGAGGTCGAGCCGATGTCGCTGGCGATGCGGTCGATATATTGCTTCAGATTGTCGGCGCGGGCATCGAACGTCGCCTGACAACTGGCAAGGCGAGCGTTGAAGGAGCGCAGCTTGCGCACCGCGTCGCGGTAGTAGCTCGGCGTCGGCGTCTTGGGGCCGAACGGGTTGAGGCCGAAATACCAGGTCTCTTCGTCGAATTGCAGATTGCCGCGTGCATCCTGCAGGTCGGCGTCGATCTGCGAGGTGGTGCGCACGCGGCCGAGATTGTCGGCAAGCTCGGTGGCGGTGCGCCGGACCGCCTGGTTGATGCCGCGCTGAAAAGAGGCCTTGTTGTCCATCCACGGCGTATGGTCCCAGTCGATGCCGAACAAGCCGAGCTTGTAAAGGATCATCGAGGAGACCCAGGCATTCTGGTTGACGTTGAAGTCCGTCAGATCGGCAGCCACCTGGGCTATCCCTGAGTTGCCGCAGGTCTTGGCGGTGTCGGTGCCAGCGCCGGCGGAGACCTGCTCGCCGGCCGAGACGCTGCGCTTCTCGAAGGTGTATTTGTCAGGATAGTTCGGGTCGAAATTGTTCCACCACTGGGTGGCGTAGAAGAAGTTGGCGTAAAGGCCGATCAAAACCAGCAAGGCAAGGCCGACCACCGCCTTCAGGATCCAGCCGCGCTGGCCGTACCAGCGGCCGGCCCATATGAACGGCCAGAGAATAATGCCGACGACGAAGCCTATGCCGCGGCCGATCCACTGGAAAATCCGGGTGAAGAAACTCACGATCGGATCAAGCATGGCTCTCGTCCCCCCTCAGTCCGTCAAGCCGTAAAGGCGCGCGCGGAATGCCGCCTTGTCCTTCAAATATGTGGTTTTCAGAACGTCCACAACATGCGATCGCCACGCATCGCTGAAGCCGTCGAAGTCCTTGTAGAAGCCCGGTTTGTTGAAGACGTAGCGCGAGACGAAGTCCTGTGGCACGAAATCCGAGATCAACTGATTGGTGAGCCAGGCATCGGGATGATCGGGCTTGGCGCGCACAACCAGGAAGCGCTGGCGCGGCGGCACATCTTCAAGCTTCAGGTGGCCGAACTGGGCGATCTCGCGCTTGGCGGCGTTGAGGAAAGGGAAATTGCCGTCGCTGGCAATCAGGTCGGCATGGCTGTGGATCCAGGT
Source organism: Mesorhizobium sp. M1A.F.Ca.IN.020.06.1.1 (assembly GCF_004023265.1). Taxonomy (NCBI): domain Bacteria; kingdom Pseudomonadati; phylum Pseudomonadota; class Alphaproteobacteria; order Hyphomicrobiales; family Phyllobacteriaceae; genus Mesorhizobium; species Mesorhizobium sp. M1A.F.Ca.IN.020.06.1.1. The sequence goes on along the minus strand of NZ_RZSR01000359.1, from coordinate 2,560 downwards.
CTGCAGCCAGACCTTGTCGACGTCCGTCAAGTTGCGGTTGGGCTCGGCATCGCGGATCAGTGCCCTCACCACCATCTCGGCGCGGTGCTCCAGATAGCCCGAGGTCTCGATCCAGGAAGCGCGCGGCAGGTCAAGACGGCCGGTGGCGGCGAGGAAGCGGAATACCTTGTCGGCGTCGTTGATCGACAGATAGCTCACCTGCCAGGGCCGCGAGCGGCGGAAGCCGGGCGCAGCCGGATCGCTGATCACCGTCGTCATGTCCGGGTCGACGAAGACGTAGAGCCCGCCGAAATGGCTGGTCCAGTAGGCGTTGTGGCGGAAGATCACCTGATCGGGCACCAGCGCGTTCTCGCGGATGTCGCCGCAGACCTTGGCGAGGCCGACCATGCGCTCGAGCATGGCGTTGTCGCGCCAGGCGTCGGGTTCCTGCTTCAGCCGGTCGACCAGCTTGCCGAGCTCGGCCGCCTTGCCGAGCACGTCCTCGGCCGACAATACCTTGAACTCGACCTGATTGATCGACAGCAGGTCCTCGATGTCGTCGACCTTGGGGACGGAGTCCTCGATCTCGCCGTAGATGACGTCCTTGATGGTCAGCGCGTCGATGGCACGCTGGTTCTTGGACATGAACTCGAACATCAGCTGCGAGGTGTTGGAGAAGGCGGTGTGCACGACCGGCAAATCGATCTGCGACGGCGTCAGGATGATGAAGCGGCGGTTGACCTCGTTGGGATCGAGATAGCCGTAATCGCCACATTCCTCGGCCACCTCGGGCGAGAAACCGGTGCGGTCGATCTGGAAGCTCGTCAGCTTGGTCGGCTCGAGGCCGAAGGCGACGAGAGCCTTGTTGTAGCGCTGGATGAGATGCGGCTCGTCGACGACGAGCAGCCTGCCATAGATCAGCTCGTTGTCGCGCAGAAGGTCGGGCTTTTTGGCGGGACGGGTCATTGGCAAAGGTCCGACGGATGTAGCCTCGAAAGGCGAACCGGCAACGCCGACGCCCCCCTCTCCCCGTTCTTGACGGGGAGAGGGTAAGGGTGAGGGGCGGCGCCAACGATCAAAGATTTGTCTCCCCGTAGCCGCTGGCAGCAATAAATCGAAGCTCGTGCGTCTCGATCAGACAATCGAGACGGCATTCGATCGCAGCAAGTATGGTTTCGAGCACCTCATCCCGCTTCTTCAAGACATCGACATTCCAGAAGCGGAGAACGGACCTATTGTTTGAGATCAGGAAGCGATCCCTGATCTGGTCGTAGCTGTCGCCTGCATGCTGGCTGCCATCGACCTCGACAACGAGCTGGCACTCCCTGCAGGCAAAATCAGCGAAATAATTGCCTATCGGAAACTGCCGCACAAACTTATGGCCATTCAATCGTCTGTCGCGCAGTTCCATCCAAAGAGCTGTTTCCGCGTCGTTATCCGACTGCCGGAGGCGTCTTGCCCGTTTCGTTGTAGCGACTTCTGGTCCACGCACGGCGCTGCCCCTCACTCTTACCCTCTCCCCGTGAAGGACGGGGAGAGGGAGGCGCCGACGTTGGCACCACATCCTTCCGCACTTGCGGGCAGCGAAGGAAGCCTACGCATTCCAAAGCCCCTTCTTCTTCAGCTCCTCCATCTCGCGCACGGCGCGTTCGCGCAGCCGCGCGTCGCGCAAAAGCTTCTCGACCGCCGCGTCGTCGGACTTGTCGGAGTAGCGGAATTCGGAATCGGCGTAGCGGTTGATCTCCTGCATGACCATGTCCATCGAGAACGGCCCGCGCAACTCCTCGATCATCGCCTTCTTGTCGTCGTAGGCCTTGTGGATGAAGGCTTCCGGCTTCTCGAACCAGTCGTCCGGCAGCTCGATATCCATGGCGCGCATCTTGATGGCGTCGGTCACGTTCTTGATGGCGCGGCCGGTGAAGCGCGGCTCGGCATCCTTGATCATGTGCAGGTAGGTGCCGATATCGGCCATCGTCTTCGGTGCGCCGTTCTCCTTCATATAGCGCTCATAGACCTTCATCAGCCCGTCTTCCTGCGGCTTCTCGTGCTCCTCATAAGCCGCAGTCACGGCGCGCTGGATTTCCTGCGCGGCATAGAGCTCGTGCTCGCCCAGCGGGATCTTGTGGTTCTTGCCGGCGAGCAGCACGAAGATGTCGATGTAGTCGTCGCGGCTCTGGGGGCCGTCGACCAGCCAGCGGGCGCCGGCGCGCTGGCGCAGCGCGTCGTCGACATTTTCGGGGTAGTTGGAAAACATGCCGAAGGAGCAGTTGCCTCGCACCACGGTGGAAGCGCCGGCAAAGGCGTCCATGAGCACGCCGGTGATCTCCTGCTGGCCGGCGGATGCACGGTCGTCCGAGCGGCGCGCCGCCACCTGGTCGATGTCGTCGATGGTGCCGAAACCGATGGCCCGCGGATTGAGCACATTGTTGATGAACTGGCGGCAGTTCTGGCCGGACTTGCCCTGGTAGGAAGAAATCTGGTCGACCCCGAAATTCTCGTAGACGAAGGGATAGCCGGCGACCTGACAATAGTTGTTGAGGAGGCCGGCGATCATCTTGATCAGCGTCGTCTTGCCGGTGCC
>NZ_RZSR01000358.1:0-5419 GCF_004023265.1 Mesorhizobium sp. M1A.F.Ca.IN.020.06.1.1 | reverse complement strand
CGTGGCCGATCGCATTGTCCGGCCGATCCGCCAGCTGATCGGCGCGGCCGACGAGGTGGCCACCGGCAATCTCGACGTCGCCGTTCCGGTACGTCAATCCGACGGCGACGTCGCTTCGCTCGGCGAAACCTTCAACAACATGATTCTCGAGCTCAAATCGCAGCGCAACGAGCTGCTGTCGGCCAAAGACCTGATCGACGAGCGGCGGCGGTTCTCGGAAGCGGTGCTGGCCGGCGTGACCGCAGGCGTCATCGGCGTCGATCCCTACGGCGTCATCACCATCGCCAATCGCTCGGCCGAAACGATGCTGGCGATCTCGGCGAGTGCCGCGCTCGGACAGAACCTCTCCGCCATCCTGCCGCATGTCGGTCGCGTCTTCGAGATCGGGCGCCAATCCGGCAAGCCGGTCTATCGCGAGCAGGTGACTTTCTTCCGCGCCGGCATGGAACGGACTTTCAATGTCCAGGTCACCGTCGAGGCCGGAGACGACGGCTCGGAAGAAAAATCCTATGACGTCACCATCGACGACATTACCGATCTCGTGCAGGCGCAGCGGTCCTCGGCCTGGGCCGATGTGGCGCGGCGCATTGCCCATGAGATCAAGAATCCACTGACGCCCATCCAGCTCTCGGCCGAGCGCATCAGGCGCCGTTACGGCAAGGTCATCACCGAGGACCGCGAAGTCTTCGATCAATGCACCGACACCATCATCCGTCAGGTCGAGGACATCGGCCGCATGGTCGACGAATTCTCGGCCTTCGCCCGCATGCCGAAGCCGGAGATGAAGGTGATAGACCTGCGCGAGTCGCTGCGCGAAGCTTCGTTCCTGGTGGAAGTCAGCCGCTCCGACATTGCTTTCCAGCGTGATTTCGGCAACGAGCCGCTCAAGGGAACGTTCGACAGCCGCCTGATGGCGCAGGCCTTCGGCAACGTCATCAAAAACGCCGCGGAGGCCATCGACGGACTTGATGCGCAAGACCGTTCCGACGGCACAATCCGGATTCAAGCCGGGCGTCAAGATGGCGCCATAAGAATCGATGTTATCGACAACGGCAAAGGGCTGCCGCGCGAGAATCGGCAGAGACTGCTCGAGCCCTACATGACGACGCGCGAAAAAGGCACCGGCCTTGGCCTCGCTATCGTCAAGAAGATCGTGGAGGACCATGGCGGCCGGCTCGAATTGCACGACGCGCCGCCCGATTTCCACGGCGGCCGGGGCGCGATGATCTCGATCGTCCTGCCGCCGGCGGCGGTCGTCCCCGCGCCGCCACCCGGCGAAGGCCGCGACGAACACGAACGAGAAACTGAAAAGGTCGGTAATGGCGTCTGACATTCTCATCGTCGATGACGAGGAAGACATCCGCGAACTGGTCGCCGGTATCCTGAGCGACGAAGGTCACGAAACCCGCACGGCACACGATGCCGACAGCGCGCTGGCGGCGATTGCCGATCGCGCGCCACGGCTGATTTTCCTCGATATCTGGCTGCAGGGCTCGCGCCTCGACGGTCTGGCGCTGCTCGACGAGATCAAGACCATGCATCCGAACATGCCGGTGGTGATGATCTCCGGTCACGGCAACATCGAAACGGCGGTGTCGGCCATCCGGCGCGGCGCCTATGATTTCATCGAGAAGCCGTTCAAGGCCGACCGTCTCATCCTGATCGCCGAGCGCGCGCTGGAAACTTCGAAGTTGCGTCGCGAGGTCTCCGACCTCAAGCTGCGCAGCGGCGAGACCTTCGACCTGATCGGCATGTCGTCAGCGATGAGCCAACTGCGGCAGACCATCGAGCGTGTCGCGCCCACCAACAGCCGCATCATGATCATCGGTCCGTCGGGTTCCGGCAAGGAACTGACGGCGCGCGCCATCCACGCGCTGTCGGCGCGCAAGAACGGGCCGTTCGTGACGCTGAGCGCCGCCACCATCACGCCGGAACGTATGGAGATCGAGCTGTTCGGCACCGAATCGAACGGCACCGAACGCAAGGTCGGCGCGCTGGAGGAGGCGCATCGCGGCATCCTCTACATCGACGAGGTCGCCGACATGCCGCGCGAGACGCAGAACAAGATTCTGCGCGTGCTGGTCGAGCAGCAGTTCGAGCGGGTAGGGGGCACAAAGCGGGTCAAGGTCGACGTCCGCATCATATCCTCCACAGCGCAAAACCTGGAGGCCATGATTGCCGATGGCCGCTTCCGCGAGGACCTCTATCATCGCTTGGCGGTGGTCCCCGTCACTGTGCCGGGTCTCGCCGAACGGCGAGAGGATATTCCGTATCTCGTCGACAATTTCATGAAGCAGATCGCGCGGCAGGCCGGTATCAAGCCGCGCCGCATCGGTGACGACGCGCTGGCCGTGCTGCAGGCACACAACTGGCCGGGGAACGTGCGCCAGCTGCGCAACAATGTCGAGCGGCTGATGATCCTGGCGCGAGGCGGCGACGTCGACGCGCCGATCACCGCTGACCTTCTGCCCTCCGAGATCGGCGACGTCATGCCGCGCACCCCCAACCAGTCGGACCAGCACATCATGGCGCTGCCGCTGCGCGAGGCGCGCGAGCAATTCGAGAAGGACTATCTGATCGCACAGATCAACCGCTTCGGCGGCAACATCTCGAAGACGGCCGAGTTCATCGGCATGGAGCGATCAGCCTTGCACCGCAAGCTGAAGTCGCTGGGCGTGTAAAGGCAATCCAGGAAAAGTGGGCAGCGCCGGTTGGGCTCGGCGGCTTCGCCGTACCCTTCCGTCTGGAATTGCCTAAAGCCGGCTGGCCCACGCGATTGTTCATTACGGCAGCGGCGGAATCGCTTAAGAGAGCCGGATATTTCCCTGAGGTAGCCCATGCCGCGCATTGCCTATGTCAACGGGCGCTACGTCGCCCATGCCGAAGCCCGCGTCCATATCGAGGATCGCGGCTATCAGTTCGCTGACGGCGTCTATGAGGTCTGCGAGGTGGCGCGCGGCTTTATCGTCGACATGCCGCGCCATCTGGCCCGGCTTAAGCGCTCGCTCAAGGAATTGTCGATCGCATGGCCCGTCTCGGAAGGCGTCCTGCCGATGCTGCTGCGCGAGGTGGTGCGCCGCAACAACGTCGTCAACGGCCTCGTCTATCTCCAGGTGACGCGCGGCGTCGCCAGCCGTGAATTCGTCTTTCCGGCAGCCGGCACCCGTCCGTCCTTGGTTATAACCGCCCGGAAGGCCGACCCCTCTGCTGCCGCCAAGCGGGTTGAGACCGGCATCAAGGTCATCACCGTCCCGGAGAATCGCTGGGACCGCGTCGACATCAAGAGCACCGGCCTGCTTGCCAATGTGCTCGCCAAGCAGAAGGCCAAAGAAGCCGGCGCCCAGGAGGCCTGGTTCGTCGACTCCGACGGCACGGTCAAGGAGGGCGGCTCGTCCAATGCCTGGATCGTCACCCGCGACGGCGTTCTGGTGACGCGGCCGGCCGAACACGGCATCCTGCGCGGCATCACCCGCACGACACTGTTCGACGTCGCCGAAAAGCTCGGTCTGACGATCGAGGAGCGTGGGTTTTCGATCGCCGAAGCCAAGGCAGCGCGGGAGGCTTTCATCAGTTCCGCGACCACGATCGCCATGCCGGTAGTCGAAATCGACGGCGCGCCGATCGCAAACGGCCACCCCGGCTCCATGACACTTTCGTTGCGGCAGGCATTTTTTGACATTGCGGAAAAAAGTCCAGCCTGATAACCGCAAAGGTGGAATGAACCTCAACTATCTCGTTCTGCTTGTCGTTTAGGCGGCAAGAGGGGGTTTGCGCGCTTGACAGGCGCCGCGTAATTTGGCGCATTGGCCTGCAGACCGAAGGGGATCGGCGAAAGACAAAAACAATGGCGGAACGATCGCAAAACCTTCAGGACCTGTTCCTGAATTCAGTTCGCAAGAGCAAAAATCCACTTACCATCTTTCTCATCAACGGTGTGAAGCTGACCGGCGTGGTCACTTCGTTCGACAATTTCTGTGTGTTGTTGCGGCGCGACGGGCATTCCCAGCTCGTCTACAAGCACGCCATTTCCACGATCATGCCGAGCCAGCCGGTTCAGATGTTTGATGGCGAGGAAGGCCAGGGCGCCTGATTGGCACGTGAGCAGGACGCGGACCGCAGAGTTCGCGGGAAACAAGGACATCAACTTGGGCCGGAAGCCAAGGATCCGACCCGGGCCGTTGTCATTGTGCCGGTGCTTGCGCGCCAGCCGCGGGGCGATGACGATTCGAGCCGCCCGCGCCTGAGCCGCTCGGCGGATGCCCGCCACGACGAGGCGGTCGGGCTTGCCAGCGCCATCGACCTGGACCCGGTCCACACCGCAGTGGTGACGGTCACCGATCCCCGCCCGGCAACGCTGCTCGGCAGCGGCAAAGTGGCCGAATTCGCCGACATCGTGAAGGAACGCAAGGCGGAATTGGTCATCGTCGACCATCCGCTCACGCCGGTGCAGCAGCGCAATCTCGAGAAGGAACTGAACGCCAAGGTGCTCGACCGCACCGGGCTTATCCTCGAGATCTTCGGCGAGCGCGCCAGGACCAAGGAAGGCACCCTGCAGGTCGAGCTGGCGCATCTCAACTATCAGAAGGGTCGGCTGGTGCGCAGTTGGACCCACCTCGAACGGCAGCGCGGCGGCGCGGGTTTCCTGGGCGGTCCCGGCGAAACGCAGATCGAATCCGACCGGCGGATCCTGCAGGACAAGATCACCAAGCTCAAACATGAGCTGGAAACGGTTCGCCGCACCCGCGACCTGCACCGCGCAAAACGCAAGAAGGTGCCATTTCCGGTAGTTGCGATCGTCGGCTACACCAATGCCGGAAAGTCGACGCTGTTCAACCGGCTGACCGGGGCAGGGGTGCTGGCGGAGGACATGCTGTTCGCCACGCTCGATCCGACGCTGCGCCGCGTGCGCCTGCCGCACGGCACGCCGATCATCCTGTCGGACACGGTCGGCTTCATCTCGGACTTGCCGACTCATCTGGTCGCGGCCTTCCGGGCGACGCTGGAAGAGGTCGTCGAGGCCGATCTCGTGCTGCATCTGCGCGATATCTCTGATCCGGACACGGCAGCGCAGGCCGAGGATGTCGAGCGCATCCTTGGCGATCTCGGCGTCGATGCCGCGGACACCAGCCGCGTGATCGAGGTGTGGAACAAGATCGACCTGCTCGACGAAGGCAATCGCGAGCGCCTGCTTGCCGAGAGCGCCGGCGGCAAGGCGCCGCCGATCGCGATATCGGCAGCGACCGGCGAGGGGATCGATGCGCTCAAGGCGCTCATCGAGGCCAGAGTGTCGGGCGAGTTGGAAACGATGACGGTGACGTTGAGCCCCGCTGAGCTCGGCCAGGTCGACTGGCTCTGTCGCAATGGCGATGTCGTCTCGCGGAGCGACAATGAGGACGGCAGCGTCACCATCTCACTGACC
>NZ_RZSR01000357.1:0-5425 GCF_004023265.1 Mesorhizobium sp. M1A.F.Ca.IN.020.06.1.1 | reverse complement strand
GCCTTCGAACGTTTGGGAAGCGACGCTGCTGGTCGCGCCTGCCGTTTCGACTTCAACCGGCGCGACCGCGTCGTCACCACGAAGAAAGGCGTTACCCTGGCGGACGACAAGGATACCCAGCATGGCGATGACCAGCACCATGGCGGCCCAGAAGAACCGCAACTGGCGCGTCAGCGATGACGCGGATTGGGTCGGTGCCGGGGTCGTCGTCAGCGGCACGGCGTCGACCGGTGCGGCGGCGGCCTCGGGCTTCTCGAAATGCTTGGAAGGCCGGGCGATCGGGGCATCCGCGGGTTTGGCGTCGGCTGGGAGCCGTATGGCGTTCAACTCGTAAGAAGGCACATAGCCGCCGCGCGGAATGGCGATGCGTACCGGCTCGCCAATGCCTTCGCTGGCAAAATATTGATCCAAAAGCTCGCGCAGCCGCCCCGCCTGGACCCTGACGACCGCGTCGGTCGATCCGTCGAAATCGCCGTCCTTGCCGAAGACATCCATGGCAATGGACACACCCTTCAGCCGGTCGGCTTCGCCTGCCTGCTCGCGTTCGACCAGATAGCGTAACAGCCTGCGGGCCCGCTCGGATCGTCCGAACGTTTCGCTGGCAAGCAGTCGCTCCAATGTCTCGCGCACTGCGGGGGCGGCAGGCGTGGCAGGCTCCAAGTGTCGGACCTTTCAGAGTCGGCACAGGTTAGGGCGCGATAATATAGCGCGCGCTCCAGCGCACAAGGAACCTTCTGTTATGTGATCGCGTAAGCCACGGGAAATTTACCGGCCGGTTAACGAATTTGAACGCGGCTCGCGCCTGCCATGAAGCGTGGCACGTCCGATGAACGCGCCACGCTTTATCAATCGAACAATCAGGCGGCCTTGCGGCCCAGGATGCGGTTGGCGGCCGAGACCACGGCCTCCAGCGAGGCGGCGACGATGTTGGTGTTTATGCCTGCGCCGAAGAGCTTGCCGCCCGGATATTCCATCTCGACATAGGAAATGGCCGACGCGTTCGACCCGCGCTGCAAGGAATGTTCGGAATAGTCGAGCACCGACATGTCGACGCCGATATGGCGCGAAAGCGCATCGACGAAGCCGTCGATCGGGCCGGTACCGGTGCCGGTGATGGTGACTTCCTTGCCGTTGTCGAGGATCTCCGCCTCGACCACGCGACGGCCCTTTACCGCAGTGTCCGGATAGGTGCGATGGTCGAGGAATTTCAGCCTGGCGCCGGGCTGGTCGACATAGGCTTCAAGGAAGCGCTCGTGGATGCGCTTGGCCGGCACTTCCTTGCCTTCGGCGTCGGTGATCGCCTGGATGTCCTGGCTGAACTCGATCTGCAGGTTGCGCGGCAGATTGAGGCCGTAGTCGGCCTGCAGCACGTAGGCGATGCCGCCCTTGCCCGACTGCGAGTTGATGCGGATGATCGCCTCATAGGTGCGGCCGACATCAGCGGGGTCGATCGGCAGGTAGGGCACTTCCCAAACCGGCGTGTTGGCTTTGCGCAGCGCCTTCATGCCCTTGTTGATGGCATCCTGGTGCGAGCCGGAGAAAGCGGTGTAGACGAGCTCGCCGACATAGGGGTGGCGTTCCGGGATCTTCAGCTGGTTCGAATATTCATAGACGTCCTTCATCCGGTTGATGTCGGAGCAGTCCAGCTCGGGATCGACGCCTTGCGTGTACATGTTGAGCGCCAGCGTCACGATGTCGACATTGCCGGTCCGCTCGCCATTGCCGAACAGCGTGCCCTCGACGCGGTCGGCGCCGGCCATCAGGCCGAGCTCGGTGGTGGCGATGCCGGTGCCGCGGTCGTTGTGCGGATGCAGCGAGATGATCAGCTTGTCGCGGTTGTCGAGATTGCGGCACATCCACTCGATGCGGTCGGCATAGACGTTGGGCGTCGACATCTCGACCGTCGATGGCAGGTTGACGATCAGCTTGTTGTCGGCCGTCGGCTTCACGATCTCGGTGACGGCGTTGCAGATCTCCAGCGCGACCTCGAGCTCGGTACCGGTGAAGCTCTCCGGCGAATATTCGAAACGGAAGCCGCCGCCGGCCTTGGCGGCCATGTCGGTGATCATCTTGGCGGCATCCGTGGCGATGCGCTTGATGCCGGCGACGTCCTTTTCGAAGACGACGCGGCGCTGCAGCTCGCTGGTCGAGTTGTAGAAATGCACGATCGGGCGGTGGGCGCCCTCGAGCGCCTCGAAGGTCCGCGTGATCAGCTCGGGCCGGCACTGCACCAGAACCTGCAGCGACACGTCCTTGGGCACGCCGCCCTCCTCGACGCACCAGCGGGCGAAGTCGAAGTCGGTCTGCGAGGCCGACGGGAAGCCGATCTCGATCTCCTTGAAGCCCATGTCGAGCAGCAGCGCGAACATGCGCGCCTTGCGCTCATGGCCCATCGGGTCGATCAGCGCCTGGTTGCCGTCGCGCAGGTCGACCGAGCACCAGATCGGCGCCTTGTCGATCACCTTGGACGGCCAGGTGCGATCGGCGAGGTTGACGGTCGGGTAGGGCTGATATTTGCGGGCGGCATCGGCCATGTGGCCGGGCGCTTGCGCGCCCGTTTCGGCCTCGCCGGCGCGGATTGCTTCTCTTCTATTCATCGTCGTTTCTCCCGGCGGCTCGTGGGACCGCCTTCAGGCGGATCGGTGCCGAGCGGCGCCTTTACCAAAGAATTTCGTTCGCTTGATGTGACTTGCCAATCTAGCCAAGGAGCAGGCGCCCAAAGCGGCGGTTTTCGACCGCCGGGCGCTCCTTCAGCGAACCCGGCGATCGCCGATAAGGCCGAGAAGGAGCAGGGTCGAAGCAAGCGCGCGCACGGTCTCGCCGGCAAAGCCGGGGCGAGAAGAAGCGACGGAGCGGGTGCGCGTGGTCATGCCGGCTCTCTTACAGGAGCGGCCATCCGGAGGCAAGTGCCGGCCCGGCTTTGAGTCTTTGGTTTCATGCATATCGTCTTCCCAAAACCGCTGCACAGTTTTGGTCGACATGCTTTGGCGCGGCTCTTCCCCGCATCAGCCAAATGCGCCACACTCGCCTCCGGAGGACCTGATCCGAGGGGGAGGTCGTGCATGAATTTCGTGTTCTTCTCGCCGCATTTTCCGGGCAACGGCGCCGATTTCTGCGAACGGCTGAAGAAGGCCGGCGCTACCGTACTCGGCATCGGCGACGCGCCCTATGAGACGCTGAGCAGCAAGCTCAAGGCGGCGCTTTCGGAATATTATCGGGTCGCGGACATGGAGAACTACGATGCCGTATTCCGGGCGATGGGCCATTTCATCCACAAATGGGGCCGCATCGACCGCTTCGAGTCGTTGAACGAGCACTGGCTGGAGCTCGAGGCCAATATCCGCACCGACTTCAACATCTTCGGCACCAAGCTCGACTTCGTGAAGAATTTGAAGCGCAAGAGCCGCATGCGGGCTTTCTTCCGCAAGGGCGGCGTCGAGACAATCCCGCAACGCAAATGCTCCGATCGGGCCGGCGCCATGACCTTCATCCGCCGGGTCGGCTATCCGGTGGTGGTGAAACCGGATTCGGGCTCCGGCGCCTCGAACACGTTCAAGATCTCCAACGCGAAGGAGCTCGATCAGTTCTTCAAGGACAAGCCCGAAGGCGTGGCCTTCGTCATGGAGCAGTTCATCGAGGGGCTGGTGGTGACCTTCGACGGGCTGGTCAACCGCGACGGCGAGGTGGTGCTGGCGGCGAGCCACCGCTACGACCAGAGCGTCATGGAGGTGGTCAACCGCGACCGCCATATGAGCTACACCTGCTTCCCCGAGATTACGCCCGCGGTCGAGGAGGCAGGCCGCAAGATCCTGAAGGCGTTCGACGTACGCGAGCGCTTCTTCCACATCGAACTGTTCGAGACCAGGGACAAGCGCATCATTGCGCTGGAGGTCAACATGCGGCCGCCAGGCGCCTGGATGACGGATGCGATCAACTACACTTTCGACATCGACGTCTATGCCGAATGGGCCAACATGGTGGTGAAGGACGCGGCCGGCGGGCCCTACAAGGGCAAGTATTTCACGGCCTATGCCAGCCGCAAGCGACACCTCGACTATTTGCACAGCCATGAGGACGTGCTAGCCGCCCACGGCGACAAGATCGTCCACCATCAGGCCATCGAAGAGGTTTTCAGCCGCGCCATGGGGAACTACGCCTACCAGATGCGCTCGAAGGACCAGAAGGCGCTGCGTCAGGCGGTCGACTATATCCACGCGGAAAAGGCGTGAGCCGATGGACGTCTCCTATCACAAGGCCCATGCCCGCAATCTCGGCCGCGACATGGAATACAAGCGCTACGGCCATGCCGGGCGGCCGGTGGTGGTGTTTCCCACCTCGCAGGGGCGTTTTTACCAGTTCGAGGATTCGGGAGGCGTCGCAGCACTCGCCGAATTCGTCGACACCGGCCGCATCCAGCTGTTCACGCTCGACGGCATCGATTCGGAATCCTTCTTCGACAAGCATGGCGATCCCGTCAGTCGCATCGCCCGCCACGAAGCCTATTTCCGCTATGTGCGCGAGGAGGCGCTGCCGGAGCTGCAGGCGGTTGCCGCCAAGGCCAATGGCGGACGCGCCCTCAAGCCGCTGTTCTGCGGCTGCTCGATGGGCGGCTACCACTCGTCGAATTTCGTGTTCCGCTTTCCGGAGCTAGCGAGCGGCGTGATCTCGCTATCCGGCGTCTATTCGACCCGCGACTTTTTCGGTCGGACGCTGGAGGGCAGCATCTTCTACAATTCGCCGCTCGACTATCTGCCGGGCATCGTCGACCAGAAGCTGCTCGGGCGGCTGAGGGCGCTGAGGCTGATCTTCTGCTGCGGGCAGGGCGCCTGGGAAGAACGAATGCTCGTCGAAACGCGCGAACTGGAGCAGGTGCTGCGCGAGAAATCCATTGCGGCCTGGGTCGACTATTGGGGCGGCGACGTCAGCCACGACTGGCCGTGGTGGCACAAGCAACTCGTCTATTTCTTTGGCCGCTGGCTCGATGACGACCTGATGCACAGGATCGACTGATGACCGCGCCCGACCCGATCCGCCGCTTGTCGAAGCCACCAATGCCGGCGACCCGGGGCCTTTCTCGAACCCTCACCGCCGATGCCTTGCTCACCTATTGGGGCCGTTCCTTCCGCGGACGCGAGCAGATCGCGCGCTGGAACCAATCCGACAGTATCGGCGTACAATCCCTTTTGATGCGCGTCGCGGGGTTGGCCGCCACCTCGGGTCATGTGGAATGGCGGCGTGGGCGCGCTGTCGCGATCCTCGCTCAGTAGGTCGCGCGCCCGCCGGACAGATCGAAGGTGGCGCCAGTGGTGAAGGAATTCTCGTCCGACAGCATGAAGGCGACCATGGCCGCAGCCTCCTCCACCTCGACGAATCGACCGCGAGGCACCTTGCTGAGCATATAGGTCACCTGGGCCTCGGTGAGCTG
>NZ_RZSR01000356.1:0-5430 GCF_004023265.1 Mesorhizobium sp. M1A.F.Ca.IN.020.06.1.1 | reverse complement strand
GTCCTGCGGTACGACCTGCTCGATTAACCAGGTCCGACCCTTGGCGCCGCACAGGTCGGCATGCGGGCAGGACGGGATCAGGTGGCTATGAAGGATCGACTGGATGACGGTCTTCAATCGAGATCTCTGTCGGACAATCTGATTGCGCCGTGTCACCTGTCGACGCAGAGCCTGCGTCGGCTCGTCCGCAATCCAGACTTCTGGCAAGAAGCCGCTGGCATAGAGCTGCGCAAGAACGTCGGCCTCGATCGTCGTTTTGATCTTGGCATAGGCAATGATACGCACCTGTTTCGGGTTGCCGATCCCCACCTTCTTCACATGCGGCGCAACCACAGCCGTAGCGGACGTCGCGTTGCCGGTGGCCTCGATCACCCCGACATCGTTCGGCGACAGCTTCGCGGCGAACGCCGCCAGCAGATCGCGCCGCATGTCGACGCGGCCGAGTCGCCTGAGCCTGCCATCCTCCCATGCCACTGCTTCGGCGAAGGCGCGGTGAATATCCAGTCCGATGATGCGCATGCCCGTTCCTCCTTCTTGGCTCGGTCAAAGACGGGAGCTGGCGGGTAACACGACATCTACTGATCCGCGCTCGCAGCGCCTCCGGGAAAGTCGCGAGGGGCGGCGATGTAACGAGCTCGGGCTCTCAGCCCACGGTCTATTGACGGCCTGCCTGCACCTTCGTGCTCCCGGTGCCCCACGTCCCGGATGGGCTCACCATAAGGGCGTTCCAAAACAAGAACGGCAGGACGAAAAGGCACCACAGATCACCACCGGATAACAGCAAGGCCAAGCGCTTCGTTCAGACAGGCTTGCGCCAATGGGCTTAGGCCGAGCCTACAACAGCTCTCAAAAACGCTGCCGAACTGCTGCATTGGCTTCGCCGATACAACACAGGCCTCACGGCAGCTTAGGATCAAACCGCCCATCAGTCGCCTCGGACCACGCCTTGCTAGGTCGGGGCCGCCGAAGACGCTGGTTGATAGCCCGGCGCCATCGGCCCGGCATTTCAAACCGCCAATCTCTGACCTGCACAGTACGTACGATTGCTCGCTTCGGCAGATCACGCGGCTCATATGTCGGACCTTAACGTCATCCATCATAAACTTTTTGCGACAAAAGATTGCAAGAATGCTAAATTGTTAAAGTCGTTTGTTTCGGTTAAAGGCATCCATCCCATGGATGGCTGATGACATGCGTTTCAAAGGACTTGATCTAAATCTCCTCGTTGTGCTCGACGCACTCCTGACGGAGCGTAATCTCTCGGCGGCGGCACGCAGGATCAACCTGAGTCAGCCCGCCATGAGTGCGGCCGTCGCCCGACTGCGCGATTATTTCCGCGATGAACTGTTTACGATAAGAGGTCGCGAACGATTTCTAACCCCGCGTGCGGCAGCATTTGCCCCCGCAGTTCGCGACGCTCTCCAGCACATCCAGTGCTCGATTATTTCTTCGGATCCGTTTGACCCAGCTCGAGCCGATCGCCTCTTCAGGATCATTCTTTCCGATTTCGTCACGCTCGTGTTTTTCGAAAAGCTTGTGGAGCGTATTGCACGGGAAGCCCCCGCCGTCAGCTTCGAACTGCTGCCTGTCGACGATAGCCCCGATGAGCTTCTCCGGCGCGGTGACGTCGATTTTCTAATTCTACCGGATATGTTCACGTCGAGTGTGCATTCAAGCGTTCCGCTGTTTGACGAGAAGCTCGTGTGCGTAGGCTGTCCCACAAACAAGCAGCTGCCACAGCAGCTTACATTCGAGAGATACATGTCGATGAGGCACGTCGCGGTCAGGTTCGGGCGTACGATGAAGCCGTCTATCGAGGAATGGTTTTTGCTTGAGCATGGCCTTAAGAGACGTGTCGAGGTCGCCGTGCAGGGCTTCAGCATGATTCCACCTATGGTGTCCGGCACAGCTCGTATAGCGACCATGCCCTTGCGGCTGGTCAGGCATTTCGAAAACACGTTCCCCCTGCGGGTTATCGAACTTCCGCTGCCATTTCCCACATTCACCGAGACCCTCCAATGGCCGGCCCTCCACAATAGCGATCCGGCAAGCATCTGGATGCGGGAGATAATGATGCAAGAGGCATCTCGGATGGCTGTCCCGCTGTGAACCCACGGAAAATTCAGGCGCACCTATAGTCACTACTCCTGTCACCATCTACTCTGACGACAATAGCCCTCGCCGGATAAAGTCGATGCTGGCGGCAAGTGCGCCTGCGAGATCGTCCAGAGAATGGACTTCCTCGACCAGCTCGAACGAGAAAGGTCCCGCGTAGCCGCCATCCAGCAGCGCCTGAATCTGGCTGCCATTGTCGGAACCTGCAAGAAAGCGATCGGGGTAAATCCAGAAGGTCGGGTCGTTTACGCTTGAAATGTGCACCAGGCCGGTAAGCTCGCAGAACAGGCATGTCTCCCCGGCCAGGGTGTGGTGGAACGTGTCGTGCACGAGGCGAAAGACGGACTGGCCATCAACCGCGGCAACGGCCTCGGCCGCTTCCTTCTTTGATCGAAGCGAGCAGGTTCGGAAACCCAGCGGCTCGATAAGACCGATCAGACCCCGCGACTGGAGGATTGGCTTGATCTCGTTTAGAGCGAAACGAAGATTGTCCTGGCGCTCGCTATTGGTGGGCCACGAGCTGCGGTTGGCCGGCACCAAAACGAGCGTCTCCGCCCCGCACGCCGTCGCATAATCGGCGAGGTTGCTTGCCTCGGCCTGACGCGTTGGAGTCCAGTCGTTGAACCGCTGCAAGGCGTTGACAGAGATGATCGTGATGCCCGCTTCGGTAGCGGCAAACCGGACGTCCGCAGCCGGAATGCCGCGTGCGACAGGATTGCTGAAATGAGGGTAACGGATTTGGACGTCGGTCAGGCCTTGGTCACGGGCAAGCGCGAAAAGCGCACTGACGTCAAGGCGGGGCGCCGCCATGTGATCGAGTGCAAAGCGGGGCGATACCTGGCGCATTGCTTGACTTTCCTTCCATGAAGCGCGGCTGCCATTTCGGCATCCGGCTTCTTTCAAGACGGAACCACGCCGGTTCACAGATCGGACAGAGACGGCCGAGTCAATCGAGCTTTCCTTTCATCGGTGAAAGGAAAATGGGCGCTCATGATAGAAATCCATCAAGCTCAAATATTTTCCGGAAGATAAATGTCGAACGGCAGAAATGTCTGCCCCGGGCTCTCCGCGACGCCGGCTTTGATGGCCCGCTCCATTGCCATTATCAGCTCCTGGCAAAGTCGGCGCATTGGCGTGCCGACCGCCATCGTCAAGATGTCATCCGCAAGCGCCCCACGTGACTGCGGCGTCATTTCACTCACGATCGCGACGAGATCCTGACCGCTCCCCTCTTCTCGGAGCGCGGAAATTGCCCCCTCTATCCCCCCGCCGGCCATATAGAAGCCGACGAGCTCTGGTTCCCGCTGCATAAGATCCAGCAATTTTTCGTAAGTGAGCTGCCGTTCATCAAGGTTCACGAGCGCATCAAGCACCTCGAATTTTGGCGCGTTCTCACGAAAATACGCACGAAAGGCCGTTTCCCGCGTCGCATGCGCCTGGAAGCGATGGCTTCCGACAAACACCGCCACCTTGCCGGGCCGTTTTGCGGTCTTGGAAAACACCCAAGCGGCAGTCCGTCCGACCTTGCTGTTGTTGAGGCCGATGTAGCCCTCGCGCACGCCATCGGCGAAGTCGGATAGCAGCGAAAATACCGGGATACCTTTCGCCTTGAGCTCCTCGACTGATGCTGTGATTTTCGGGTGATCGGCCGCCACCATGGCGATCGCCTGGCAGCGGCTCCCAAGGTCCTTAAGAAGCGGGAGCAGGTCACGCGGCAAATGTGACTGCGCGAACTCGATGATCGGAAGGCCGTGGAAGGATTTAGCCATACTGACCGACTCTTCGATCTTGCGAGCGAAATCTTGGTAGAAATCGTGGGTAGGTTTTCTCAAGATGAAGCCCAGCTTGTAGTGCGGCAGGTGCTGCTGCAAGCGCTGTTTGATGAGACCGGCAGCATGATAGCCGATCGCGTGCGCGGCCGCATGGACCCGCTGGGCGGTCTCCTCTCGCACCGGAAGGCGGACGTTCAGAACCCGATCGACTGTTGCTACGCTGACTCCGGCTTCGCGGGCGAGATCGGCAATTGTGACGCGCTTTCCCCTAGCGATTCTGATCGGCCGGTCCTCCATCATCCGGTGCGCTCCCGCGACGGCTTGGGGCGGCAAGCTGAAATAGTTCCCACACCCGGCGGTTGATAGCGCATTCGACGAACAGCGCTCCATGCGCACCCAGATGAGTTTCCGTGAACCGTTCGTTTGCTTAGGGGCTTCATGGTGTTGTATTACTCACTGCGTTAGTACTCTATTTCCAGCGCTCTTTGGAGGCTGGCAATTCGACTGTTGTGGCAAGGCCGCGACTTACACGTCGCGCTGTTGCGATTTTGCTTGCGGGGAGCCAGTTTGATGTAACCCTAACCGCGGAAAGCGGCTTCCATCCGTGACTGGTCCAATTCGCCTTCCCAGCGAGCGACAACGAGCGATGCCACCGCATTACCGACTAAATTCGTCAGCGCGCGGCATTCCGACATGAAGCGGTCCACGCCAAGAATTAGAGCCATTCCGGCAACGGGAACACTCGGCACGACAGAGAGAGTAGCGGCCAATGTGATGAAGCCGGCGCCGGTGACGCCTGCCGCACCCTTCGAGGAAAGCATCGCAATTAGCAGCAGGAGGATCTGATCGGCAATTGACAAATCTGTGTTCGTCGCCTGCGCGATGAAGAGGGCGGCGATCGTCATGTAGATATTGGTACCGTCCAGATTGAATGAGTATCCAGTAGGGATGACGAGACTTACGACCGAACGCGCGGCGCCGGCCTTCTCCATCTTCTCCATGAGCGAGGGCAGCGCGGCCTCCGAGGAGGACGTTGCCAGGACAAGCAGCAGTTCGTCCTTGATGTAGCGGACAAGAGAAAAGATCGAGAAGCCGTTGTAGCGGCAGACCGCGCCGAGAACCCCGAACACGAAGAGGAAGGCGGTAAGATAGAACGTCGCGACCAGTATCGCGAGGTTGGCCACCGAACCGATACCGTATTTGCCGATCGTAAAGGCCATTGCGCCGAAGGCGCCGATGGGTGCAGCCTTCATCAGAATGCCGACGAGCTTAAAAATGGGGGCGGTAAGCGCCTGGAGAAAGGTAACGACCGGCCTGCTCGTCTCTCCGGTCATCGCCAAAGCAATGCCGAACAGGACCGAGAAGAACAAGACTTGCAGGATGTCGCCTTCCGCGAAGGCACTGGCAATCGTTGACGGGATGATGTTCATCAGGAAGCTGGTCACGGACTGCTCGTGAGCCGTGGCCACATAGCCCTTAACGGCTTGGACATCGAGCGAGGCCGGATCGATGTTGAGGCCGGCGCCAGGCTGAACGATATTCG
>NZ_RZSR01000355.1:0-5431 GCF_004023265.1 Mesorhizobium sp. M1A.F.Ca.IN.020.06.1.1 | reverse complement strand
CGCTTGCGCTCACCGTTTATCTCTATGTTGTCATCCCGAAAGGCTTCTTCCCGGTTCAGGACACCGGCGCGATTTCGGCGGTCACCGAGGCCGCGGGCTCGGCCTCCTACGCCGACATGGCAGCGCACCAGCAGGCGCTCGCCGATGTCATCCTCAAGGACCCGGATGTCGCGAGCCTGTCGTCCTTCATCGGCGTCGACGGCCAGAACATGACCGCCAACAGCGGCCACATGCTGATCAATCTCAAGCCGCGCGACGAGCGCGCGGCCGATGCCAGCGCGATCATCCGGCGGCTGGCTCGGGAGACCGACGTCGTGACCGGCATCGCGCTGCACATGCAGCCGGTGCAGGACCTGAGCGTGGACTCCACCTCCAGCGCGTCGCAGTACCAATACGTTCTGCAGGATTCGGATCCGGCCGAGCTGGCGACGTGGACATCAAAGCTCACCGATAGGCTGGTGGCACTTCCCGAACTCGCCGACGTAGCCAGCGACAGCCAGCAGAGCGGGCTTGCGGTCGACATCACCATCGACCGAGCGACGGCGGCACGCTTCGGGATTACGCCAGCGACCGTCGACAACGCGCTCTACGATGCCTTCGGCCAGCGGATCATCTCGACCATCTTCACCCAGTCGAACGAATACCGCGTCATCCTTGAAGCCGACCCCTCGGTGGGACAGACGCCGGCTTCGCTCGGCTCGATCTACCTGCCGTCCTCCGGTTCCGGCCAGGTGCCGCTATCGGCGGTCGCCCGCATCACTGTCCGGCAGGCGCCGCTGCTGGTGGACCACCTTGCCCAGTTCCCGGCCGCGACCATCTCCTTCAATCTCGCGCCCGGCATCTCGCTCGGCGACGCCACCGCGGCGATCAGCAAGGCGGAACATGACATGCAGCCGCCCGCCGGCCTGGTCACCGGCTTCCAAGGCGCCGCGCTTGCCTTGCAAAGCTCGCTCTCCAACGAGCTGCTGCTGCTGCTCGCGGCAGTCGCCACCGTCTATGTCGTGCTTGGCGTGCTTTATGAGAGCTTCATCCACCCGCTGACGATCCTCTCGACGCTGCCCTCGGCAACCGTGGGCGCGCTGGTGGCGCTGATGCTCGCCGGCCACGATCTCGACGTGATCGGCATCATCGGCATCGTGCTCTTGGTCGGCATCGTCAAGAAGAACGCCATCATGATGATCGACTTCGCCCTGCAGGCCGAGCGCCTGCAGGGGCTGGACCCGCGCGAGGCGATTTATGAAGCCTGCTTGCTGCGGTTGCGGCCGATCCTGATGACGACGATGGCCGCGCTGTTCGGGGCGCTCCCGCTCCTGCTCGGCGGCCTTGCCGGCTCGGAATTGCACCAGCCGCTCGGCATCACCATCGTTGGCGGGCTGATCGTCAGCCAGGTGCTGACGCTCTTCACCACGCCGGTGATCTACCTTGCCTTCGATAGACTGACGCGGTCGGGGGCGCGTGAAGCGAGAGCGCCGGCCGGCGGGCTCACGCCGTGAATCTCTCCGCGCCCTTCATCGCCAGGCCGGTCGCCACGACGCTGCTGGCCATCGGATTGGCGGCGGCGGGCCTGATCGCATACGTCAATCTTCCCATCGCGCCGCTGCCCAAGGTGGATTTCCCGACCATCTCGGTGCAGGCTTCGATGCCGGGCGCCAGCCCCGACACGATGTCGACCGATGTCGCGGCGCCGCTCGAACGGCATCTCGGCCAGATCGCCGGGGTTTCCGAGATGACGTCGCGCTCCGGCACCGGCTCGACCAATGTTGTGCTGCAATTCGACCTCGATCGGGACATCAACGGCGCCGCGCGCGATGTTCAAGCCGCTATCAACGCCGCGCGCGCCGACCTCCCGTCCGACCTGCGCAGCAACCCGACCTACCGCAAATACAATCCCGCCGACGCACCGGTGATGATCCTGGCGCTGACCTCGCGCACACTCACACCCGGTCAGCTCTACGATGCCGCCGCGACCGTGCTGCAGCAGCGCCTGTCCCAGGTCGAGGGTGTCGGCAATGTCGACCTCGGCGGCTCGTCGCTGCCCGCCGTTCGGGTGGAGCTCAATCCGGGGGCGCTGTTCCATTACGGCATCGGCCTGGAGGATGTGCGCGCCGCACTTGCCTCGGCCAATGCCCGCAGTCCGAAGGGCTTCGAGGAGGACGGCGCGCTCCGCTACCAGCTCTACACCAACGACCAGGCGAGCCATGCCGCCGACTATCGCGACCTGGTGATCGCCTGGCGCAACAGTGCGGCGGTGCGCCTCGCCGACATCGCAGATGTCGAGGACTCGGTCGAGGACGTGCGCAATCTCGGCCTCGCCAATGGCGTGCCGGCCGTGCTTTTGGTGCTCTATCGCGAGCCCAACGCCAACATCATCGACACGGTCGACCGCGTGCGCGCGCTGATCCCGACGCTGCAGGCTTCGGTGCCGGCGGATGCGCGCCTCAGCATCGCGTCCGACAGCAGCCTCACCATCCGCGGCTCGCTGCGCGACACCGAGCTGACGCTGGTGCTGGCGGTGCTGCTGGTCGTCTTCGTGGTGTTCTGCTTTTTGCGCGACTGGCGCGCGGCGCTGATCCCGAGCGTGGCGCTGGTCGTCTCGATCCTCGGCACCTTCGGGGCAATGTATCTGCTCGGCTACACGCTCGACAATCTGTCCTTGATGGCGCTCACCATCGCCACCGGCTTCGTCGTCGATGACGCCATCGTGGTGCTGGAAAACATCATGCGCCACATCGAGGACGGCGTGCCGCGCGGCCGGGCGGCGCTGGTCGGCGCTCAGGAGGTCGGCTTCACCGTTCTGTCGATGAGCGCTTCTCTCGTCGCCGTGTTCCTGCCGATTCTGTTGACGGGCGGCATACTCGGCCGCCTGTTCCAGGAATTCGCCATGACTTTGTCGCTGGCCATCGCCATTTCGCTGGTGCTGTCGCTGACGGTGACGCCGATGATGTGCGCCCATTTTTTGCGCGCGGGTGCAGTCCGGTCGGAGCGCCGTTCCATCCTCGCCCGCTTCGGCGAAAGCGTCTTCGAGCGCGTCCGCGCCGGCTACGGCCGCTCGCTAGCCTGGTCGCTCGACAACGCCGAGGCGATGCTCATCATCCTGATCGCGGCCGTCGCGCTCAACGTCTACCTCTATACGATCGTGCCGAAGGGCTTCTTCCCGCAGCAGGACACCGGCGAGCTGATCGGCGGCCTGCGCGCCGACCAGGCCATTTCCTTCCAATTGATGCGGCAGAAATTCGAGCGGCTGGAGACGATCCTGAAGAGCGACCCGGCGGTGGCGAACGTCGTCGGCTATATCGGCGGCCGCCAGACCAACTCCGGCTTCGTCTATGTCAACCTGAAGCCGAAGGGCGATCGTGCGCCGCTGCAAGCGGTGCTGGGGCGGCTGCGCGCGCAGCTCAGGCAATTGCCCGGCGCGCAGCTCTTCCTCAATCCGCGCCAGGAGATCAGGGTCGGCGGCCGCCAGAGCCTCGCCACCTATCAATACACGCTGCAGGCCGATACGACCGCGGATCTCGACGAATGGGCGCCGAAACTCGTCGAATTGCTGAAACAGGCGCGGGAGCTAACCGACGTCAATTCGGACCGCGACGAGGCCGGGCTCGAAACCAACATCACCGTCGACCGCGAGAGCGCGGCCCGGCTCGGCCTGACGCCGGCGAGCATCGACAACACGCTTTACGACGCCTTCGGCCAGCGCCAGGTGTCGACCATCTTCAACGCCCGCAACCAATATCACGTGGTGATGGAAGTCGCGCCGCGCTTTCTGCAGGATCCGAGCGCGCTCAACGGCATCTATGTCAGCACCTCGGGCGCGGCGGCGAGCGGCACGCAGAAGACCAACGCGCTGGCCGGCAGCCTGTCGGGCTCGCTGCAGAATCAGGCGACCAATGCGATCGCCGTCACCGGCCACGGCAGCGCCTCGAGCGGCGCCGCCGTCAGCACCTCGGCCGAGACCATGGTGCCGCTCGCCGCCTTCAGCACTTACGGTCCGGCGACCACGCCGCTTTCGGTCAACCACCAGGGCCACTTCGTCGCCACGACGATCTCGTTCAACCTTGCCGATGGCGCCACGCTCGGCGACGCCTCGGCGGCAATCGACCGCGCCATGGCGGAGCTGAAAATGCCGGTGTCGATCCACGGCTCGCTTGCCGGCACGGCACTCGCCTTCCGCTCCAACCTGCTCAACGAGCTTCTGCTGATCGCTGCCGCGCTCGCCACGATCTATGTCGTGCTCGGCGTGCTCTACGAAAGCTACGTGCACCCGATCACCATCCTGTCGACGCTGCCTTCGGCCGGCATCGGCGCGCTGCTCGCGCTCATCGTCACCGGCATGGAATTCGACGTGATCTCGCTGATCGGCATCATCCTGTTGATCGGCATCGTCAAGAAGAACGCCATCATGATGATCGACATGGCCTTGCAGGCCGAGCGCCAGGAAGGGCTTGCGCCGCGAGAAGCCATCCACAAGGCGAGCCTCCAGCGCTTCCGGCCGATCATGATGACGACCTTTGCGGCTTTGCTCGGCGCCTTGCCGTTGGCGCTCGAGACCGGCACTGGGGCGGAGCTGCGCCAGCCGCTCGGCATCGCGATCGTCGGCGGCCTCATCGTCTCGCAGCTTCTCACGCTCTACACCACGCCGGTCGTCTATCTCTATCTCGACCGGCTCAGCGCCCGCAGACCGATGCTGCGAGTGGCGCCGGCGGAGTGATCGGGCACCGCGACCTTGGACTGTTCGACCGCGCGAAGCGAAACAGTTCGGCCCGGCGCGCCTTCATCTCCCTCAACGCTACCCGAGGCGGTTGATCGTGAGATCTGGGCCATCGCTTGGTGAACTGGCAAGATGCTTCATCATCGGATGCGCCCTCGAAGGGCGCGACCAGTTCCTGCTCACCCGGCAATTGCCCAAGCGCTATACAGGGGCGTCGCGGGCGGGCCTTTTGCGTCGCTTCCTTGGTCGCTCATAGGTGCTGCCGGGTGAGCGGCAGCACCTCTCTTCATCCCGGTCTCAACGCTTCGGGCCGAAGCCGGGATAGGGATTGAGCGGCACGATCGCCGCGATGTCCATCATTCCGGCCTCGACCAGCGGCAGGGTGGCGAGATGGCCGCGCACCTCCTTGTCGTCGGCAGCCTCGAACATCATGCCGCTGCCGGGGATGTCACCGCGGTTCCAGACCTGGCGCACGGCGCCTTGCGCATAGAGCGTGCGCCGCTGCTCGGCTTCGCCCGGAAGCAGCGGCGCGAAATCGCTATCGCTGAACTTTTCGGTGTTGCGGGTGAGAAGGGCAAAGAACTGCATGGCGGGCTCCTTTGTGGCCGGTTGATGCGGAAGATATCGCGCCGGCTGGTCAGACTGTCCAAGACTGATTAGGATAAAGTTCAGATCTTGAAGGACTTAAATCATAGAGACGCAGAATGCTCGACCTGCGGCAGA
>NZ_RZSR01000354.1:0-5438 GCF_004023265.1 Mesorhizobium sp. M1A.F.Ca.IN.020.06.1.1 | reverse complement strand
GCCGAAGGGCTGGATGAGAACCTCGCGTCCGCGCTGGTAGAGGACGACACAGGATCGCGCCGCCACCCGTTTGTTCTTCATGGCCTCCCGAAGGACGTTGAACGCCTCTGCGGAAGCATCCTCCGCCGGAATGAGGTAATAGGGCTTTTCGAGATAGCGCGTGTCGATGTCTGCGACCGGCACGAACTCGCCGATTTCCAGCGTGTGCTCGGAGGTTAGTTTCAGCGCCTTGATCTCCTCGGGCTCTATCTGGATGAAATCCTCCTTGTCGGTCTCGAAGCCCTTGACTTGGTCCTCGGCGTCCACCGGTTCGCCGGTCTCCTCATCCACATAGGCGCTTTTCACCGGCAGGCCGTCCCTCCGGTTCAATATCCTGAAATGGATTTTCGACGCTTCGCTGGTGGCGCCGACGATCTTGACGCCGCATGAAACCGATCCGACCTTCATGAAGCCTTTCCAGATCGCGCGAGGCGCAGCCATCGAGCTTACTCCGTCCGGATGCGCCCGGCAGGCGCCGGCGGATCGTCGGTTTCATCGGGATTTGGGCGCGGCACCTCGTCCGGCAGCCCGTGCCGCTCCGGCTTCCTGACCGGCTCCGGTTTCCAGCTGGGCGCCGGCATCGGCGTGTCGCGATCGGGATCCGGTTGTCTGGGGTCAGGCATCGAAGTTGGTTCCGTTGGTCTCCTGCACAACTCATCGCTGCCGGCATGGTTCCGAAGCGGCAGGCAGCGCTGCGCCTCAGATTTCGAGCAGCGCGTAAGGACGGCCGGTCGGCTTCGCGATATGCATGGCGACGTTGTAGACGCTGGCCCCACCAGGGGTCCGGCCTTCATACGAGCCGCGATGGGCATGGCCATGCACCACGGCGCTTACCTTGAAGCGATCGATGGTTTCGGCCAGCCGCGAGGAGCCGAGGAACGGAAAGATTTCCGGAGGCTCTCCCGCCACGGTCTCCGGGACCGGCGCATAGTGGAGCACCACGAGCGTGCGCTTGGCGCGCACCTGCCGCATAGCATTCTCGAGCCGCATTGCCTCGTTGACGCTTTCGGCCACCATCGCCTTGATGGCCGGCTCACCGAAGGAGCCCAGCATCCTTCGACCGAAGCCGCCGACAAAACCCTTCACGCCGACGAAGCCGACATCGTTCAGTTCGATCGCCTGGCCATCGAGGAGATGGACCCCCGCCTGGCGGAGCGTTGCAGCGATCTGCTCGACGCAACCGGATTCGTAGTCATGATTGCCGAGAACCGCGACCACGGGAATCGAGCATGCGCGCAGATCCTCGGCCAGAAGTTCCGCCTCACGCGGTTTTCCGAGATTGGTGAGATCGCCTGTAAGGACCAGGACGTCGGCCTCGCGCGATATCTCGCCGAACAGGTCGCGGTACGAGGTCTGGGCATCTTCCTGAACATGCAGGTCGCCCATGGCGGCGACCTTGATGACACCGTTGCCGTTTGATTTGGCTGATGTGGCTGGTTCAGGCATCGCGCATCTCTCCAACGCCGCCGACGCCGGCAAACCCCCATTCCTTGACGTCGATCTCATAGTCGACCTGCGACAGCAGGCGGCCGCGGCAGATCTTCATTTTGGGCGACGGCAGCTGCCGTTGCCGCGCAAGCCGGCCCAGCAGTTCGTCGAGCAGCCAGTCTGGAATGCGGTCCCGCTCGCTGGGATAGATCCACCGGAAGTTGAGGACCTGCATCAGCAGCACCTCCCAATGGACATCGAGATAGGCGAGCAGCCTTTGCCAGTCGATCTGATCGTGCGCCTTGAGGATGGTGTGGGCGATGTCGGCGCCGTCGTGGCGTCCTCTGTCCTGGATAAAGCATTTCGACCAGATGAGCTCCGTTGGGCCGATGATGCGGACCCGGCTGCCCAGCAGCTCGACTTGGCGGGCATGCTCCAGCCACTGATCCTTGACCTGCATCGTGCCGTTGGCCGAGGCGAAGATAACATCGAAGAAATGCTTGCCCTCGAAGACCTTCCCGAGCCAGCGGTCGTCCCGGATCTCGACCGCATAGCCGATGTTCTTGAAGTGCTCGAGTATGCGCGCGCAATCTCCGGCCTTGCAGAAGATATCCAGATCCTTGGTTTGCCGAACCACGCCCGTATAGGCGCTCACCGCGTAGGTCCCGGCGACCAGGAAAGGAATGTCGGTAGCGGCGAGCTCGCGGATCGCATGGGTGTAGAACGCCTCCGCCGCGGCGCTTCTCAGCGTTGGCTCGGCTTTCGCGTCGATCACGGGGAGCGATGCTGGCAGACCCGGCAACTCGTCGTTGGTCATCAACTGCTGCTCCGATTTCGGACCTTTCGATAACAGCCGCGGGGCCCGCTTGTTCCGCTGTCGGAGCTTGCGAAATGGGCCCGGCAACACCGTCCGGAGAGCAGGCAAGCCGCGCCGCGCGCGGAGCATTGCCGAAATCGCGTGAAAACAACGACTTGGGCGCGACAGCCTGGCTGGTGCGCTAGTCCTTTTGCTCGCGGTACAAGCGCTCGGTCGCGCGGTCGCTCTCGCGCCGTTCGACTGGACCTCTGTGACGGCGGGTGAAAAGCACGTAGATGATCGCAATGAGAAGGATCAGCGGACCGCCGGCAACAACGAATAGCCATAAATCGGAGCCGAACATGGCGTTTCCTTCCTGTCGAAGGTGGTTTCTCCAGCAACCTATCGCTGGTCTTGAGCTAACCGATAAGGGCTGCAAATGTTCCTGTCCAAGGGAGTAGGCGGCCTGCGTGGTCAGCCGCTTACGCGCCCGGCGGGATCGCCTTGGCGACCAATGTCCGGCCGTTGCGGCACCCTGAGCCAAACGGCCGAAGGCGGTAGCCGCCAGTTCGTTTGGGCCGCCGTATGCGCGCTGTCTCTTTGCCGAGAGCGGCGTCTTGACCAAACCGCAGCAGGAAAGGCCGTCCCGTCCAAGCGACTGCGGCGAGCAAGAACCTCTGAGGTGGGCTTGTCGTGGAACGCGGCCTTCGGATCACAGTTCCGGCAGACGCCATCTGAAAATCGACAGGCTCGGACTGGAACAAAGCCCTGAGTCGCTCGTTCGGCTCCGGCCCATCGAGCACAGGAGCTGGAAGCCATGAACATGCGGACACTTCTCGCGCCATTAGCCGTCGCTGCGACCTCCTCGTTTTTTCCGGCGGTCGCAGCCGATAACGCGCAAACCTTTGCCGGCCGATCGTAATCGATAGGAGACATCAAAATGCAGACGATCACCGCACTGTTCGACGATTATGACGATGCCGCCGATGCCGTGGGCGAGCTGGAGTCCATGGGCGTACCGCCGAGCGATCTCAGCATCATCGCCAACAATGCCGACGGCCGGCATTCTTCCGCGGCCGCCGAAGATGCAGCCAGTGGAGCCGGGATCGGGGCGGTCGTGGGCGGCGCCGGCGGCTTGGCGACGGGCCTCGGCGCCATAGCAATACCTGGCCTCGGTCCGGTCGTGGCGGCTGGCTGGCTGGCGGCGACAGCCGCGGGCGCGGCCGCGGGCGCAGTTGTTGGTGGAGCGGCCGGCGGCATCATCGGCAGTCTGACCGACGGCGGCGTGTCGGAGGGCGACGCCCATATCTATGCCGAAGGCATTCGCCGGGGCGGCACTCTGGTTACCGCTCGCGTCGAAGATGACCCCGCTCCGCAAGCACAAGCGATCCTCCATGATTCCAGGTCGGTGGACATCGGCGAACGGCGGAACGACTACGAAGCTGGCGGTTGGACCGGATTCGATCCGCGGGCCGGCGATTACCGTCAGCAGAGCAAATAGGAGTCAGCGTGAGACGAGTGCTGTTGCCGCTGATCCTGACAGTGGTTGTGCTGTTGGCATGTTACTGGGCCTTCGCCTATGTCCAGAGTAGCTGGCCGACGGCACCGTTGAAGCGGACACCTGAGCAGAACCAGGGCGGAAACGCACCCCAGGACACGTCTCCCGCCGCCGGCATAAAAAAGGATCCGCAAGGCAGCAACAAAATGCCGGGCAATCAATAGCGGCAGGCGTAAGCAGCGAGCATCAGGCGAGCGAATTGCTTTCCGCCTGATCGCATGGCGCTTCTCTCATCCGCGCTCGATGAATTTGTTGAAACGGCTGGGCAAACCTTCCGCCGTTAGGTCTTGGTGCACGAAGGCAAGTTCGTTCTCATCCAATATGGCGAAGAACTCTTCCCATTCGACGGGCTGCAGATCCTCTTCGTGCTCGCCGAAGTCGACGCGCAGCACCGCCCCCTTGCCTGCAGTCCGCGCGACTGCAGGTCTGCCTTGGCGGGCTTCAATCCAAGCCCGGATCACCTCGTGATTTGTGGTTTTCAGTGGCTCGCTCATGATCAACCCTTCCGGCTAATCGCCAATCCTGGCGCTTTGCTCGTCAGCGAATGAGGATTCAATCCGCGTCCGGCTCGCTCGTTCCCGCGAATTCGCTCCTTGCGAGGCGGTGGCCTGGCTGCGTGGCCAAGGGAACCAACTGCCGCCCTACTGGTTCGGAATGCATTCATTGGAGCCTGGCCATGCCAAATGCAGCCGAAATTTTCGTCGACACTCGGGTTGCTTGGGATGTCGAGGTCATGTTCGGCCTGCCCGGCGATGGCATCAACGGCATCATGGAGGCTTTGCGGAAAAACCGGGACAAAATCTCCTTTGTCCAGGTGCGCCATGAAGAATCTGCCGCATTGATGGCTTGCGCCAGCATCGAGCGGGCCGACGAGGTCGAGCGCGTTCTTGACGAAGCCTTGATGCCGAAGATGCCGCCCGATTATGCCAAGAATTTCCGCAAGGCGCTGCCGGAGACTCCGGGGCGCGAGCGGATCGAGGAGAACGTCGCGCGGGAGCCGGCCAGGACGATGATGGAAGCCGAGGGATGACGTTGCCGCAGCCGCTTGCGATTCCAACTTCCTGTTGAGGATGTACATGCTCGACCTGTGCCGCGAACGTCGCCGAATGGTCGATGTTCATCTCCGCCGCCGCGGCATTCATGATCGTGAGATCCTGGCAGCGATGCGCGAGGTCCCACGCGAGACTTTCGTGGACCCTGGCTTCGAAGAATTTGCCTACGAGGATGGACCGCTGCCGATTGCCGAGGGCCAAACGATATCGCAGCCCTATATCGTCGCGTTCATGCTGGAAATGGCTGAGATCGGGCCCGGCGATCACGTCCTCGAGGTCGGCACGGGATCTGGCTACGCCGCCGCCGTGATGAGCCGCATCGTCGATCATGTCTACACGATGGAACGGCACGCCGGCCTGGCGGAAACCGCGAGACGGCGCTTCGAGACGCTTGGCTACCGCAACATCGATGTGCGCACCGGCGACGGCACCAAGGGCTGGCCCGAAGCGGCACCGTTCGATGCCATTGTCGTCGCGGCGAGCGGGCCCGGCGCGCCGCTCGCGCTGCAGCAGCAGTTGGATGTCGGCGGCAAGCTGGTCATTCCGGTCGGAGATGACCCTGACG
>NZ_RZSR01000353.1:0-5445 GCF_004023265.1 Mesorhizobium sp. M1A.F.Ca.IN.020.06.1.1 | reverse complement strand
GCACCCGATAGGCGCACTGGTCGAGCACGACGCGTGCCGAGACCGTCTCGCCTGGCACCAGCGCTTCCGGGAACTCGTGCGAGTTGCGGTGGGTGAGGTTGAGCACGCCATAGGAGATCAGCTCCGAGGCGCCGTCCGGATGCACGTCGCAGAGACGCACCGCGAGGTTGGCCTGGCGGCGGTCCGAGGCAACCCGTACTTCGACTTCAGGCGCGCCGACGATGTCGATCGCCTCCTCGAGTTCGACCTGGTCGAAGCATACCGAAAGCGCGTCGTCGGAGCGCTGGTCGCCCGGCAGTTCCGGACCGAAGGTGAAGGGAAAATACTCGCCGCCGGCAAGCCCGCAACTTTGCGGCGAGGCGACGATTGCCGGCCCGACGCCCTCGGGAATGAGCCCGGTTGCCTTGATCTTGATGTTGGGCGAGGGCCATTGCTGTTCCGCAATCCAGCGGCCTGGCCGTTCGGGATGCCAGCGGGCCGGACGCACGCTATCCATTACATAGGCGCGGTAGTCCGGGTCGGCCTCGACGCCGGTCGCCGCGCCCTTCAGCCAGCGGTCCCACCAGCGCAGCGCCTCCTGCAGGAAACCGATGGCCGGATTGGGTGCCGCGTAATGCGGATATTTGTGGATCCAGGGGCCGACGATGCCCTTCACCGGCGCCTGGATGTTGGTGACGAGATTGGAGATCGTGTTGCGGTAGCCGTCATGCCAACCGCCGATCGACAGCACTGCCGCCTTAACGGCCGAAAAGTCCTCGCAGATCGAGCCGCGTTTCCAGTAGGCATCGCGATGCTGGTGGCTGAGCCATAGCGGCGCGAGAAAAGGCTGGTTCTCCAGACGGCTCAGCCACAGATCGCGCCAGCGGTTGCCGCCGGCGATTTCCGGATCCGGCGGCCGCGACGAGTAGGAGAGCATCGTCGAGGCCCAGCCGAAATTCTCGAGCAGCAGGCAGCCGCCCTTGTAGTGAATGTCGTCGGCATAGCGGTCGACGGTCGAGCACAGGCTGATCACCGCCTTCAGCGCCGGCGGCTGCTTTGCCGCGACCTGCAGGCAGTTGAAGCCGCCCCAGGATATGCCCATCATGCCGACATTGCCGTTGCACCAGGGCTGCGCGGCCGCCCAGGCGATGACGTCGCAGGCGTCCTGCAATTCCTGCTCGGAATATTCGTCGTCCATCAGCCCTTCGGAATCGCCGTTGCCGCGCATGTCGACGCGGATCGAGGCATAGCCGTGTCCGGCGAAATAAGGATGCGTCAGCTGATCGCGGAAGATGGTGCCGTCGCGCTTGCGGTAGGGCAAATGCTCGAGGACCGCCGGCACCGGGTTGTCGCCGGCATCCTCAGGCATCCATATGCGCGCCGACAGCCGGCAGCCATCCGGCATGTCGATGCCCATATCGGGAAATTCGACGACCTTGCGAGGGAATTCTGTGACGGTTTTCATGCAAGGCACATGATGGAACCGTCGCCGAGGCGTCGTGGGCCAGCCGGCGAAATCGGCTGGTCAATAAGCGTCAATTCAAAGCGTCAGTTCAGCGGAATGTCGTTGTCGGCCTTGCTCGCCTGGTATGTGCCGGACAGCGCGTCATAGCGTGCGGAGATCTTGGCAATGCGCGCCTCCAGCCGCCTGCGTTCCGCCTCGGGCAAAGCGCGCACCAGCCGGCGTATGGAAAAGCTCTTCCAATAGGCGTTCTCGGCGTTGTAGCCGCCGGGATCGAGTGTGAAGACCTCCTTCAGGATCTTCAGGTCATGCGGGATGGCGAAGCTGTCGCGCGAGTCCTCGTGGCTGAAGAGGTAGTAGAAATTGTCGAAGCCGGTCCAGGTGATCGCCGACAGGCACAGCGAGCAGGGCTCGTGCGTGGCCAGGAACAGTGCATCCCTGGTGTCGACGCGCTCGGCTTTTGGCATTTCGTAAAATCGCTTCAGGCAGTGCATTTCGCCATGCCAGAGCGGATTTTCGATCTCGTTGTTGGTTTCGGCGAGCACCAGCGAGCGGTCGTCTTTCCGCAGGATGGCGGCGCCGAAGAGTTTGTTGCCATGGGCAACGCCTTCAGCGGTCTTCGGCACGATATCGTGCTCGATAACGTCGAGCAGGCGGTCGATCAGCGAAATGTCTGTCATCGGGAAAAACTGGCAGCTTTCAGGGAAGATGGATCTCGTAAGGGTGCGAGAAATGGCACTCTTCGAGGTTGGCGCCGTCGCCGCCGCGGTCGACGATGAGGAAGTCCTGTTCCTCGCCGATCGGCGTCAGCACGCCGTGCCAGAGATTGCGCCGGTAGTTGATGCCCTGCCCGGGCGCGGTGATGAAGGCGTGCGGCTCGCCTGGCCCGTCCTGAGTGTCATGGCAGACGACAACCAGGAACGGCCGCGGCGACAACGGAATGAAAGCCTGGCTGCCGAGCGGATGGCGCTCGACCATGGTCAGTTTCAGCGGCATCTCGTAGGGGGTGCCGCGCACCATCGAGATCAGCACCTTGGCATTCGGCCCGGTGGCCTCGGCGGTGGCGAGATCGTGGTAGCGCATCGCCTTGCCGCCATTGATCGGGTAGCGGTTCTCGCCGCCCATATCGATCACATCGCCAAACGGCGCGAAGTTTTCGCGTGTCAGCGGCTGGGCCACGATTTGGGTCACTGCGCGCGAGCCCCAAGGGCGCCGCCAAGCTTGGCGTGCCGGTTGACGTCCTTGTAGAGCAGGTAGCGGAAATTCCCGGGACCGCCGGCGTAGCAGGCCTGCGGGCAAAAGGCGCGCAGCCACATGAAGTCGCCGGCCTCGACCTCGACCCAGTCCTGATTGAGGCGATAGACTGCCTTGCCTTCGAGCACATAGAGCCCATGCTCCATGACATGGGTCTCGGCGAAGGGGATGACCGCGCCGGGTTTGAGCGTGACGATGGTGACATGCATATCGTGGCGCATGTCGGCCGGGTCGACGAAGCGCGTCGTCGCCCAGTGGCCTCCCGTGCCGGGCATCGGGCTCGGCTCGACCTCCTTGTCGCTGCTGAAGAAGGCTTCCGGAACGTCGAGCCCGTCGACCGCCTCATAGGCCTTGCGAACCCAGTGGAAGCGGACCGCACCGCTGCTCTCATTGCGCGCTGTCCAGCCGCTGGCCGGCGGCAGGAAGGCAAAGCCGCCTGGGCGAAGCACATGGTTCTTACCGGCAAGGGAGACCGTAAGCTCGCCCTCGACCACGAACAGCACGCCCTCGGCTTCGGGGTCGAGCTCAGGTCGGTCGCTGCCGCCGCCGGCCAGGACCTCGACGATGTATTGCGAAAAGGTCTCGGCGAAACCCGAAAGCGGTCTTGCGATGATCCAGGCCCTTGTCTTGTCCCAGAACGGCAGCGGGCTGGTGACGATGTCCTGCATCACGCCCTTGGGGATGACCGCATAGGCTTCGGTGAAGACGGCGCGGCCGGTCAACAGCTCGTGCTGACCGGGATGGCCGCCATGCGGCGCGTAATAGGTTCGCTCGGCCATGTTCATCCTGTCCATGTGTTGAAGCCTATTTTGGAAGCATGTCTTTGAGCCGAAGCAGCGCGATGCGCTCGACTTGTTTGCACGCGGTGTCGAATTCATTGCTGCGGCTGTTGCCGATGCGAGCCTCGAACTCCGCCAGGATCTGGTCCTTCGTCTTGCCCTTGACCGCGATGATGAAGGGAAAGCCGAAGGTCGTGACATAGGCGGCGTTGAGCTTCGAAAACAGCTCGCGCTCCTTGTCGGTCAGCGCGTCGAGCCCGGCGGAGGCCTGTTCTTTGGCTGATTCCGGCGTCAGCCGCTTGGCCGCCGCCAGCTTGCCGGCAAGGTCGGGATGGGCGTTGAGCACAGAAAGCCGCTCGGCCTCGGTCGCCGCGCGGAAGACGCGGCAGAGCGCGTTGTGCAGGCCGCCGGCGCTGTCATGGGCCGGGCCGAGCTCCAGTTCGTAGGCCCGCTCGGCGATCCACGGCGAATGCTCGAACACCCCGCCGAAGGCATGCACGAATTCCTCGAATTCCATCCGAGACGGGCGCAGCGCCGGCGCCTGGTAGGGGTGCGTCTCGCGCCAGTGTTTTGCGATATCGATGCGCCGGGTCAGCCACACCCTGTCATGCGACTTCACATAGTCGACGAAGCGCTTCAGCGCCGCCACGCGGCCCGGACGGCCGACCAGCCGGCAATGCAGGCCGATGTTCATCATGCGCGGCCGCCCCGCCTTGCCCTCCGCATAGAGCGTGTCGAAACTGTCCTTCAGATAGGCGAAGAACTGGTCGCCCGAATTGAAGCCCTGCGGCGTGGCAAAGCGCATGTCGTTGGCGTCGAGCGTGTAGGGGATGATGAGCTGCGGCTTCTCCAGACCACCCCGGTCGAACCAGTAGGGCAATTCGTCGTCATATGTGTCGGAGACGTAATCGAAGCCGCCTTCCTCGGCGACGAGTCGCACCGTGTTGACCGAAGTGCGGCCGGTGTACCAGCCGGTCGGCCGCGCGCCGGTCACTTCGTAATGCAGACGGATCGTCTCTTCGAGGTCACGTCGCTCGTCCTCCGCGCTATGGTCGCGGTAGTCGATCCATTTCAGCCCGTGCGAGGCGATCTCCCAGCCGGCCTCCTGCATCGCCGCGACCTGATCGGGGGAGCGTGCCAGCGCCGTGGCGACGCCGTAGCAGGTCACCGGCACCTCAGCTTGCGTGAACAGCCGGTAGAGCCGCCAGAAGCCGGCGCGGGCGCCGTATTCATAGATCGATTCCATGTTCCAGTGGCGCTGGCCGAGCCAGGGGGCGGCGCCGACGATCTCGGACAGGAAGGCTTCGGAAGCCTTGTCGCCGTGCAGCACGCAGTTCTCGCCGCCTTCTTCGTAATTGACGACGAACTGCACCGCGACATAGGCGCCGCCGGGCCATTTCGGGTCTGGCGGATTGGCTCCGTAACCGCGCATGTCCCGTTCGTAACGCATGATCGCTCCTGCCCGACTGTTGAGATGAAGATATCGAAAGGAGTGCTCGTGCATTCCCCCGAAAATTTTTGAAAGTGCTTTTTGCCGCACTCCGCTCGACCGGGGCTTATGCATCGCCTTTAATTGGCGCACAATTGACCTGAAAACGTTCGACTACTTGGGATGGGAGGCGGCCAGTGGCAGAAACGTCGAAAGCCGATGGCGGGCGTCTGACGACCCATGTCCTCGATACCGCGACCGGCAGGCCGGCAAAGGGCCTTTCAATCGGGCTTTTCCGCCTCGAAGGCCAGGCCCGCACGCATTTGAAGACCGTCACCACCAATGATGACGGCCGCTGCGACGCGCCGTTGCTTGCCGGCGCCGACTTCCGCACCGGCGAGTACGAGCTGGTCTTCGCTGCCGGCGATTATCTGCGCGGGCAGGGCGCCAGCCTGCCGGAGCCGGCTTTCCTCGACACCGTGCCGATCCGCTTCGGCATGGCGGAGGAGCGGCATTATCATGTGCCGCTCTTGATCTCGCCC
>NZ_RZSR01000352.1:0-5448 GCF_004023265.1 Mesorhizobium sp. M1A.F.Ca.IN.020.06.1.1 | reverse complement strand
ATCACGATTGCCGCATCTGCCAACATCTGCGTCGAATTGCGGGAGAGCGAGTTGGGGCTGACCCGATGGAAAGCGAGAGGCTCGTCGACCATCACCCAACGTTTGCCCAGACGTGCGAGGCGCTGCCACAGGTCCCAGTCCTCGCAGGTGCGCAGCGACACATCGAAACCGCCCAACTCGACAATTGTCTTCCGATCGACCAGCAGCGCGTGAGTGCGGATGGCGCACCGGCGCGCGAAAGTTTCGAAGGGCTCGATCCCAACCTCTGTTGAGATGCTCGACGGGGTCAACTCGCCGTCGGGCATCACGCGCCGAGAACCGCAATAGGCGGCCACCGCATCGGGAGCGGTTTTCAGAGCGGCCAGCATTTTCGCAAGGAAGCTGGCATCCACCCAATCGTCCGCATCCAGAAACATGAGCCATTGGCCGCGCGCTGTCGAAATCCCGCTGTTGCGCGCGCCGGCGGCGCTGCGCGCGCAAGAGCTCAATGTGCGAAATCGGGCATCGCGCTCAACATAACCGGCGATGATCGCGGGGGTGCGATCCGTGGAGGAGTCATCGACGATGATCGCCTCCCAATCCGCTATATCCTGATCGAGAAGGCAATCGAGTGCGCGCGCCAGCGTTGCCTCGGCGTTGTGCGCAGGAACCACGATTGAAACCAGAGGATTATGCGCCACGCCGTCTTACCCGCGCCTGCTTCGAACGTAGAACAAAAGTCCCAAACCATAGCCCGCGATTTCCTGCAGGCAAACAAGACTTGAAAACAGGCTTGAATGGAGAGCGCTCATGCCCGACGGTTTAGAATTAGGCCCGTGCGCCGGGGCGGTGTTTTCGCGTCACATCCGAGGCACTCGCGCTTACCGAAGGGGCTGTCGGGTGTGACTGGATTAGCGTAAGCTACTGTTCACAG
The DNA here is from genome assembly GCF_004023265.1 of Mesorhizobium sp. M1A.F.Ca.IN.020.06.1.1. Classification (NCBI taxonomy): domain Bacteria; kingdom Pseudomonadati; phylum Pseudomonadota; class Alphaproteobacteria; order Hyphomicrobiales; family Phyllobacteriaceae; genus Mesorhizobium; species Mesorhizobium sp. M1A.F.Ca.IN.020.06.1.1. Next base: position 4,535 of record NZ_RZSR01000352.1, on the reverse strand, counting down.
GGGGTGCAAAACATGCACCGTGTCATCGCCCTAGCGATCCTAGTTCTGGCGGCTGTGTTCAGTTCCGCGAGGGCTGAAGTGCTGATCGGGGTCTCGTCTGCGATGACAGGGCGGCTTGCCTGGATCGGCGAGCAGGGGCAACGCGGCGCGGAGAGGGCGGTGGCCGACCTCAACGCGGCGGGTGGCGTGCTCGGCCAGAAGGTGAGGCTGATCTCGGTCGACGATTTCTGCGATCCCGAGCAGGCGGTCGCGGCCGCCCAGAAGCTGGTGGCCGACGGGGTGGTGCTCGTCGTCGGGCATTATTGCTCTGGAGCCTCGATCCCCGCATCAAAAGTGTATGAGGCGGCGGGCGTCGTGCAAATATCCCCAGGCTCGACCAATCCGCAGCTGACCGAACACGGCCGTGGCAATGTCTTCCGCACCATTGGCCGCGACGACGCGCAGGGTTTCATCGCCGGCAACTACCTTGCCGATCACTGGGGCGACAAGAAGATCGCAATCCTTCACGACAATTCGACCTATGGGAAGGGTCTCGCCGACGAGACCAGGAAGCAGCTGAACAAACGGGGCGTGACTGAAGCTTTTTACGACGCATACAGGCCTGGGAAGGACGACTATTCAGCCGGGGTCGCTGCGTTGCAATCCGCCGGCATTTCGGCCTTGTATGTGGGCGGGTATCATGCCGACGTTGCGCTGATCGCTCGCGCTGCAGGCGACCGGGACTACACGCTTCAGCTCATATCCGGAGATGCTTTGGCTACCGAGGAATTCGCCCTGATCGCAGGCTCAGCGGCGGAGGGGACCCTGTTCACCTTCCCGGCGGACCCGCGGCGAAATGCCGGCGCGGCCGCGATCGTGGAGCAGTTCCGTGCGGACAACTTCGAGCCCGCGGGCTATACGCTGTTGAGCTACTGCGCGGTGCAGGTCTGGGCCCAGGCGGTGGCGAAGGCAGGTTCGCTGGCGCCAAAGGCGGTCATAGCGGCACTGCGCGAACAGCAATTCGACACCGTCATTGGCAGGGTCGATTTCGACGCCAAGGGCGACCTCACGAGGCAGAGCTGGGTTTGGTACGTCTGGCGGGGCGGGGAGTACGTGCCGGTTGAATAGGGTGCGCCGAACGCCGGCGTGACGCTGAGACGTCTAGTCTGATGCAGACCAGTGTGGCTGGATTGTTCCGACTCCCCACGATGCTTGAACGCCTCGGCATACGCGGTCGGCTGTTGCTCGCCTTTTTCGGGATCAGCGGCCTTGCGGTGCTGGCTACCGCCGCGGCGCTTTATGCTTTCCTCGAAGTCGGCGACGTCGTCGACCGAATTACCAGGGATCGGGTGCCGTCGGCGCTGGCCTCCCTCCAGCTGTCGCGCCAGGCCGAACGGGTCGCCGCTGCCGCGCCATCGGTGCTGGCGGCGACAAGCAGGGCTCAGCACAGCAAGGTCTCGGCGGCCGTCGCGCTCGAGATGTCCCGCCTCGAGGCCCTGCGTACGGATCTCAGAGATGCTACGCTGGGCACAGTGCCTTTAGCTGAGATCGAGGAAGCTGCGGTTGTTTTGAGGCGCAACCTGAAGGAGCTCGACTCTCTTGTTGTCGCCCGCCTCGATGTGGTCGCCCGAAAGGAGGAGCTTCTGAACCGCCTCGCCGCGACGACGACCGGCAGCCAACGCCTTCTGGCCACCGGCATCGTGGTGATGGATTCCAGGCTCCCGCAATGGCGGGCGGTCGCGGCCGATACGTCGCTGTCGCCCGATCGACGCGCAGCGGCAATGGCCGACATGGTCCATGCGATTGCGGCTTACATCCCCCAGCAGAAGGCGCTGCTGGAGATCTCGGCAGTCAACGACGCGCTGGTGAAGGCCGCGACCGCGCCGACGCGAGGCGATCTGGCGTTGATCCTGTTTCCGCTGCACCGCTCGCTCGCCGCTCTGGAAACGGCTTCCTCGGAGATCGACGAAAAGCTGCAAACCCGTTTTCGGCAGCGGGTGGACGAGTTCGAGGTACTCACCGATGGTGAGAGCAGCATCCCGAAGGCACGGGAGGAGGAGCTTGCGGTCCTCTCGCAGGGCGAAAAGCTTCTGGCTGAAAACAATCGGCTGTCGCGCAGTCTGACCGCAGCCGTCGACCGTCTTGTCGCCGCAGCGGACCGCGAGATCGCTGCCTCCGGTCGCGAAGCCGCGCTCGTCCAGCGCTACGGCACCGGAGTTGTCCTCGGCTCTGCGTTTCTCAGCCTGTTGAGCTCGGTTCTGGTCGTCTGGCTCTATGTCGACCGCAGCCTACTCGCCCGTCTGGGAGCGGTGAGTCAGGGCATGCTCGCGATCGCGGGCGGCGACCTTCGTGCGCCGCTGCCGGCGGCGGGCAGCGACGAAATCGGGCGCATGGCCGAGGCGCTGAGCCTCTTCCGGGATACCGCTGTCGAGGTCGAGGAAAAGAACCTGCGCGACGTTGCAGAAGCGCGTCAGCGGCTGGTCGATGCCATCGAAAGCATTTCCGAAGGTTTCGCTCTCTATGACAAAGAGGACTGGCTTGTCCTTAGCAACAGCCGCTACCGCGAACTGCTATACGCCGGTCTGGAGGCAGAGCTAACCCCCGGCATGGCATTCGAGGAGATCATTCGCCGATCCGCGGAGCGTGGCTACATCAGGGATGCCGAGGGTCGGGTCGATGAGTGGGTCGCGGAGCGCCTATGGCGGCACCGTAACCCCGGCGAACCGTGGGTGCAGCGGCGGGGCGACGGACGATGGATCATGATAAACGAGCGGCGGATCAGCGCCGGCGGCACGGTCGCCGTCTATTCGGACATCACCGAGCTGAAGCAAAGGGAGGAGAACCTCGCCGAGAAGTCCGCTGCCCTGGAAGCGCTTTCCAGCAAGCTGGCGAAATATCTGGCGCCCCAAGTGTACAGCTCGATATTCACCGGCCGCCAAGACGTTAGAATCGCCAGCCAGCGTAAGAAGCTGACCATATGCTTCTCCGATATCGCCGGCTTTACCGAGACCACCGACAAGATGGAATCCGAGGATCTCACCCAGCTCCTCAATCACTACCTGACGGAAATGTCGAAAATCGCGTTGGATCATGGTGCCACGATCGACAAGTACGTCGGCGACGCGATCCTGATGTTTTTCGGCGACCCTGAGACGCGCGGCGTCAAGCAGGACGCGCTGGCTTGCGTGCAGATGGCGCTTGCCATGCAAAAGCGGATCAGCGAGCTTACGGAGGTCTGGCGGGACATGGGGATCGAAACACCGCTGCGCTGCCGCATCGGCATCCATACCGACTACTGCACCGTCGGTAACTTCGGCAGCGAGGACCGGATGGATTACACGATAATCGGCGGCGCCGTGAATCTCGCCTCGCGCCTGGAACAAGAGGCGGCTCCGGGGACCATCCTCATTTCCTACGAGACGTTTGCGCAAGTGAAGGACACGATCGATTGTGAGGAGATGGGGCACGTCCAGGTCAAGGGCATCGCCTATCCGGTCGCTACCTACCGCGTCATCAAGGCCAATCTAGCGGGCGCCTGTCGCGTTGTTCGAACCGAGCTGCCGCACTTCAGGCTGGAACTTGAACCGGGGCTGATGTCCGCCGATGAGCGTGGCGGTGCCGCCACTGCGCTTCGAGACGCGCTGGACCGGCTTTCCCACAAGCCCGGGCAGTAGGAGCTGGGTGCCGCGCCTGCCGGCAAATCACCGAACCGGGTCCGAGCAAGTCACGAACGATGTATTCGGGTCGGACAGGTGTGAGATGGTAGCGGAGGAGGGACTTGAACCCCCGACCCCAGGATTATGATTCCCGTGCTCTAACCAACTGAGCTACTCCGCCAGGAGCGGCGAAGAGGCTCGAAGAACCACACCGGTCGTGGGCAATTCGAGGCGTTCGCCAAGGTCGCGCGGATATAAGGTTGGCAGGGCAAAGCTGTCAAGCCGCACGCATCAGCATAATCTCATCCCGGAAAAGCCTTGCCGGGCAGACGCTGAAGCGCATGCAATCGGGGTTGAGTTCGACGGGGCACGTCGCTATGTCTCGGCCACGAAATTCTAGAGTTTGAACGAATGAAGCCGCGCATCGCCGTCCTCGGTTGCGGATACTGGGGCAGCAACCACATCCGCACCCTCAAGGCGCTTGGCGTGCTCCATGCCGTTTCCGACGTCAACCGTGCCCGCGCCGAAGGCTTTGCCAGCGAGCAGGACTGCCTGGCGATCGGGCCGGACGAGTTGTTCGAGCGCGCCGATGTCGACGCCATTGTCATGGCGCTGCCGCCGCAATTCCATGCCGACATGGCGCTGCGCGCCATCGAGGGCGGCAAGGACGTGCTGGTGGAAAAGCCGATCGCGCTGACGGTCGCGGACGCCGAGCGTTCGGTGCAGGCGGCCAGGAACAATGGCCGCGTCTTCATGGTGGGCCACGTGCTGCGCTTCCACCCCGCCTTCGAGACGCTGAAGGCGTTGATCGACAATGGCGAGCTCGGCGAGGTGCGCTACATCCACTCGCACCGGCTCGGCCTCGGCAAGTTTCACACCGAGAACGACGCGCTCTGGGAC
>NZ_RZSR01000034.1:0-14511 GCF_004023265.1 Mesorhizobium sp. M1A.F.Ca.IN.020.06.1.1 | reverse complement strand
CAAGCCGATTGCTGCGGCGCCCACCCTTCGGCGGTGCGCCGCAGCAATCGGCTTGCCGCCAGGGCTCCCCCTTCGACGCGCCGGGTCCGGACCAAGTCTTCCACCAGAGATCGAAAATCGCCTTCCTCCAAGTCAAAAGGCAGATCGTTGCGCCAAGCAGGCACCACAGAATCCAGGTGGAGCACGGGATCTCGGTCATTTCGTTCGTGGAGGGGCGGCAATTGTTGACGGAAACGAACGATTACCGTGGACAGCGCCACGGCTGGCTCCACCAGCGCCTGAACAAGCGTTTCGCCCGCCCGCCATGCCTCACTTGCGACGGCCTCGGCAGGTGTGAAGCCCATTTCGATCGCCAAGATGCTGCGCTTCAGCCATAACCCCAAGGTTCCCTCTTTGATGGCAGCAGCTGGAAAACCCGCCTCGCGCACTACGCCGAAGAGGAGCGGCACGTCGGTCGGCTGAGGGCGTCGCCACCGTTTCAAGCCAGCTTCGGCGGCTTCCCGCACCACCGCGTAGCGCACGTCGGCGGCCGAATCATTCGCGTGATATCGAATTCCAAGGACAGCTAAGGGTCTGATCCAGTCCCAAGCCCCCCCGGCGCGTTCCCGGCGATACCACTCGGCTGTGAAAGCAACGAACAAAGCCTGACCATGGGAGTCGTTCAGCGCGGTCGGTCCATGGCGTTTTAGGACCTCCCGAACGCCCTCGAACTCTTGTCGGCTGAATCGGTAGCGATAAAGTGGGCGCCCATCAGGGAGCGATAATCCGCGCGATCGGAATAAGGCCTCGTAAGCGCCGCGTAGACCTAGACGCGGCTCGTCCATATTTCCCCCCAGGCTCCCAATTCAGATTGTGACACACTGTGCATTAGTTGTGAAGTTTTCCTCTGCGAGCAGGCCGCCTAGAGGGCGAGAGCGGACTTTTCGACAATAGGAACGATTTCGAAGACAATTTCGACGGCCTCGGCAGGCCGCTTGCACGGTCGTCGTTCAGCTTCCCCGAACTATCTTCGCGGAACGATTCCCAATGGCAGCTATTAGCGCGACTACGACCTGGAGCATGGTCATCGGCAACGACTACTTCCTGGGAGGAGACAATTTGCGTCTATGGCCGACGTGGGCGCATTGCGGACCAACAGCGTTGGGCCGGATGCGACCGGAAGCTTCAGGAGAAAAAGACCTCCTAGGCGGATAGTTCCACGTCGCCGTGTCCGGCTTATAGCGGACATTCGGCAATTTGGCAGCGAATGACCACATTGTGACAATCTTGCCGAAGACGAACGTCTAACCTAAACCCCCATCCAGGACATCAACCAAATTGGAGCCACTGTTTGGGACCGGGCGTAGTTGCGACGTTTGCCCTATCCGGACGTGTGAGCAAATGCCGTGGGCAACCGTGATGCGTGCATTTTTTCGTTCGGTTGCTGCGATGATCGTGATGTCCAGCCTGGCAGGTTGCACCAGCATTTCTTACTACGCACAATCCTTGAAGGGTCACGTGGAGATCATGGCGGCGCGCCAGGATGTCGAAGAGCTGATCGACGATCCTTCGATCCCTGGGACATTACGCGCTCGAATGGAATCGGCGAGCGCCATCCGACAGTTTGCGATAGATGAACTAGCGCTTCCAGACAACAATAGCTACCGCAGCCATGTCAACGTTGGTCGGGACGCCGTGACATGGGCCGTCTTCGCAGCGTCGGAATTCTCGCTGACGCCACGAACATGGTGCTTTCCGGTGTTCGGATGCGTTCGTACCGAGGATACTTCTCCAAAAGGTCTGCGATTGAAACCGCTGTCGCACTTCAGAGGCAGGGCCTGGACGTCTATCTGACGGGCATCACTGCATTTTGCACGCTTGGCTGGTCAAGTGACCCGCTGCTAAGCACCATGCTCAGCCAAGATGAAACGTATCTTGCAGGGCTCGTGTTCCATGAATTGGCCCACCTCACGTCACGCCGCGCTGCCGAAAATAAGCCTGCATCACCTTGCGGCTCGAACGGTTGTTCTGCGCCAGCCTGGTCGGATCGAGCACCGCCTGTTCTATCCCCTCTCGCGTCAGCGCCGCTTTGAGCGCCGCGATATTTGCATCGATGTCGGCATTGTTCGCCCGGAGCGATGCATAGATGCTGTCGGTCGCCTCGGCCACGGTCGGCTCGCTCACGGGTGTACTCCTTCGGCTGTTCGGGCGGCGGCTTAACACAGATCAGCGGCTTCGCCATACCGATAAGACGGCTGATGGGCGGCAACAGTATCCCCTGGGACTTAAAAGGGATACCGATGACGCGCGCCAACGGCTCGCTGCTTTCGGGAAATGGTGTCGCCCGTGGTGAACGGCCGATATGGCGGCCCGTTACTGTCGCCTACCTGGGCCGGAACCAGACTCGCGGACTGTTTACGCCCATTGACTCCCGGAGGTCAGGCGCGCGACCCGGATCAGGATTCGGGCCAGTGCGGTCGTAGTGGGCAGGAGCAGCGAAAGAATCTTTTTTCGCTGAATCAGCGCAGAAGTCCGTCACTCTCGAATTCGTCCCAGCCCTTCAGTTTCTGACGTGACACCTCGTCCCGAGTGCTGTCAGGCGCAGACGCGGCCCTGCGGCCGCTCTTTTGCGCACGCTTCAGGGCGGCCTTTCCGGCGGCCCGCCGCCTATTCTCTGCAGCAGCTATCGCGTCGTCCTCGCGCCAGACCGTAACCAAGTCGCGATCGAGCACGTCCTCGATGTGACGTGGGTCAAACACGTGAAAAGTTACCTTCCTTGCGCGACCACGAAGTTTCACCGTACGTGTGCCTGTGCTTTGCAAGCGGCCGTCCTTGAGCCACCGGTGCCGCTCTGCCGAAGAGATCGTCAGGATGTCTTCGACTTCACGGGGAATTACGGGCAGGCCTTCGATGCCTTCCAGCGTTTTGGACACAATCGCCGACGCAGTCCGGAAATCGCCATAGGCGCCTTCCGGCATGCGCAAGGTGAGCACCCCGACCTCGATACCGAGCAGCTTTTTCGCCGCCAAAGGCAGGTGGCTCGCACTTCGCGAACGATCCCTCTGGCTCGGACCGATGACCCAAGCGTGGCCGCAGACGGGAGCGTCCACCCTTCGATCAAATTCGCAGCTGCATCCATTTTCTGGCGTGTGGACATGGGCCTTAGATAGGTCTCCCATCATGTCGGCTTCAACAAGTGTGGAATCAGCTAGCGCGGCGCTCCGGCACTGGCCTTGAACCATGCCTTGTTCCAGCCCTCGCTAGATCGCAGCGCTCTCGGCCTTCGTCGGATCACCCATTCCGCCTTCAGGCCGCCAGGTTCCCCAGGGATGTCCGCTTCGGGAGAGCGGCAACGCAGGCCTCAACGGCCGCTATGCAGCGTAAACCGGACGTTCGCGATACGTGCCGGACAGCTGGCTGCCCGCATCTGATTGAGTTTACCCGCGCGTTCCGGCGTTCTCAATTTTTTCCAGATAATCTGCCCACCACTGCATCATCTTGACGCGCTCTTCCCAGTGCTCCGCCCGGGCATAGGCGCGCCGAACGTCGTTATTTTCAATATGAGCCAGCTGTCGCTCTACGGCGTCTGGATGCCACTTGCCGCATTCGTTCAACAGAGTTGATGCCGTTGCTCGGAAGCCATGGGCCGTTGCTTCATTCTTGCTGTAACCCATGCGACGCAGGGCGGCGTTGAGTGTATTGTCGGAAATCGGACGAGAAGGCGATCGCACGCTTGGAAACAGCAGCGTCCCAGCGCCGGAGATTTTTTTAAGCTCGGCCAGGATATCCAAAGCCTGCGTTGAAAGAGGAACGCGGTGCGGTCGTCGCATTTTCATTCGCGCTTCCGGGATAGTCCATACCGAACTTTCGAAGTCGAACTCCCCCCATTCGGCAGCGCGAAGCTCACCGGGGCGGGGAAACAGCAGCGCCATCAACCTCAGAGCCGCTCGGGTTGCGGGCTGTCCGTCGAATGTCTCGATCGCACGCAGCAAGCCGCCGAATGCCTTCGGATCGGTAATGGCGGCACGCGGCGTGACCGTTGGCCTGATGAGAGCGCCCCTCAGCGCGGACGTGGGGTCAGTGTCGGCGCGTGCAGTGGCGATGGCGTATCGAAAGACGCTGCCAATGGTCGAGCGCAGCCGCCTGGCCGACTCGTATCGACCGCGCACCTCCACGCTACGAAGGGCAGCAAGGATAGTGGCCGCATCAATGTCCCGAATGCACTTGTGCCCACAGGTGAGATAGGCGAAGTCGAGTAGCCATTTGACCTTGGTGATAGTCCGGTCGGCACGTCCCTCTTTCTTCAGCTTGTCCACATATTCCTCGGCGATTGATCGAAAGCTGTCCTTTGCCGAACCGACCTTTCGCAACTTGCGTTCCTGCGCGGGATCGATGCCAGTGAGGAGGAGACGTTTGGCGTCATCGCGCGCCTTGCGTGCTTCGGCGAGCGAAATAAGGGGATAGCTGCCCAACGCCAGAAGCTTCTGCTTGCCGTCAAATCGATAGGCGAGGCGCCATAGGCGGGATCCGGTGGGCTGCACCCAGAGCTGGAGCCCGCCACCATCAGACAATTTCAATAGCTTGGAAGCAGGACGGGCATTTCGGCATTTCACGTCGGAAAGGGCCATTTGTGGGACACCTCCCTTTGGCTGTTTCGATACCATCAGGATGTCCAGTACCAACGGAAATACCAGCCCTCCGCCTCGTTAGACCAAATACGCCGAAATTCCATGAAACGCGCTCAATCGCGCCATCCTTCCCAAAAAGATGAACGATTTCAGTTGTTTGTGCAAACAGAAGCGTAGAAGATTCGGCGAAAGGGAGTGTCGGGAGAGGAGGGGATGGTGCCCAGAGGCGGATTCGAACCACCGACACGCGGATTTTCAGTCCGCAAACAGCGCGGAAAAACCAAGAAAAAACAAAGGCCATGTTGCATATGGCCCTTGTTCATGTCGCATAGAGCATTATCCGAGCAATCCCGCAAGCCTCTCGCTGCGCTCTTGGCGACGCCGGCCAGCATCCTCGTCGCTGAACAGATGGCCATACAGATCGTAGGTGACCTGGATGCTGCTGTGCCCGAGCTCAGCCTGCACCTCTTTCGGGTTGGCGTTGTCGGCGATCAGCATTGAGGCATGGAAGTGCCGGAGGGCGTGGAAGTTATAGCGCGGCTCCATGACTGGTGCGCCTTCCTCGTCCTTCACGATGTCGCCGGCCCCGTCTCGTTTGGGCTCGCAGATGTGGGCTTCGATCTGGATAGGCTTCCATGCCCGGTTGAAGATGTTTGCGAGCGACTCGGCGTTCCCTTCCTCGGTGGCGAACACAAGATCGTGGCCTCCGGCGCGCAGCTTCCATTCCCGCAGGATGGCGACCAGTGCGGCAGGAATGTTGATCGTACGCCGGCCAGCCTTCGACTTCGGCGGCCCGATCTTGCCTTTCTCATCGGCGCGCTGGCGGACCTCGATCGTTGCGCCCTTTAGATCCACAGATGCCCACGGCAGCCCGCGCAGTTCGGAGGCCCGCATTCCGGTGTGAACGGCAGTCGCGAGGAACGCACGACGCTTTACCCAGGCAGCGGCCCATCGCTTGTTTGCCTGTGCGGCCAATTCGTCCAGCTTGGCGAGAATGGCCTTGATGTCCGAGATCGAGGGGACCACGACATCCTCCTTATGGCGACCTCCTGTGCCGATCTGGACAGTCGCGGCGACGTTGACCGCGACCTGATCCTGGTGCTGCATCTCCGAGAGAATGCCTTTTAGGCTCTGAAGAACCTTCTTCGCCATGGCGCGCGACAGCTTCGCCAAGAGATCGGCGCGAAACTTGGTGACATCAGCCTTGGACAAGTCAGACAGCTTCTCAGCCCCGAGCATCGGTTCGATGTAATCGTCAACGTGCTGCTTGTATTGACGAAGGGTAGACGCCTCGGCTGGGCCTCGCTCACCGCGTCCATGGGCGACGGCCTTCAGCCATTCCTTGCCCGCTTCGGCCACGGTGAGTGACTTACTGCGAACGACGTGCTTCTTGTCGCGTACCTCGCCGCGCATCGTCGTCTCAAATTCCTTGGCCTCGCTCTGCTTGTTGAAGGTGCGCAACGCGCGAACGCCGTTCTGATCTTTATAATCGACAACCCAGGCAGTCTTGGCCTCGCCCTTGGCCGTGGTCCATTTGCGCTTGCGAATCGACATCTCAGCGACCTCCCGCGAGTTTGCGGTTTGCTGCTGCTCGGCAACGATCAGAGCAATATCGAGCAGTATTGCGTCGGCCGGTAAGATGGCCGGTATAAAACAGCCGGGAGCAATTTTCGCAGCTTGTCAGTGCGGCATCGACTTCGGCGGCCATCGCGATTTCTGCGCACATCAAGTCGAACAATGAGCGGGGCCGGATAACCATGCGTCTAGTTTGGTTCAGGCCGAGATAATCAAAGCCCAAATGCATCGCGGTCGATTCCGACAACAAGTCGTTCAGGATTGCTATGCGCTCTGGATGGTCGGCCAGGGGCCCGACTTTGACCGCTTTGTCCAGCACGCCCAGCGCATCCGAAACCATATCATCAGTGCAGACTGATTTTTCGAGCAGCCCGTAGGCCGCGAAGAAGTTTGCGCGCTTCTCGACCGTGCTGCTGCTGTTCAGGAAATTTAGGACGAGCGGGCTGGAAAGATCGGACACGTTGTAGGCCCGCGAGGTCCGGCGTTCGGACCTGGGCAGATAAAAGAGCTTATCGCCTTCAACATCGAAGTCCGCCCGGACCCCATCGGGGCAAACCTGCCATTCCAGCGTTATGGGCAACATGTCGTTGAGGCTCCGCGTTCGCTAATTTCTCCAAGAACGGTATGGCATAGCGTTACGGCTAGCGCAAGTGGTTACCGTCCGTTACGTTCGCTAATTGTTAGAAATCTCGAACACGGAGAAATTTTTCGATGACAAAGAGTGAAGAAAAGCCGCGTCCTATCTGGGGCGCGAAGGCAATCGCCGCCGAGATTGGAGTCTCGGTGCGGTCTGTCTATTGGATGCTCGAAAATGGCACGCTGCCGGCCCGCAAGGTTGGCGACCGCTGGGTTTGCGACGCTCAACAGTTGCATGACCTCATTCGCGGGGAGGCCGCATAATGACCGGCCGTCCCGAAACTGAAGATCACGCCTGCCTCGACCCCAACGTAGAACTCGGCGTCAGATTCCTGGAAGAGACACCGCGCCACGTTCGCGGCCCATCCGTGCCCGCTCTCAAGCGCCTTGGCCTCACGCCTAAGGAAGCCTGCGAAGCCGTCCGCCTCCACAACTTGCAACTTGCGAGGGCTGGCTGAATGGAGATGGCTAACAAAGAAGCCGGCCCGCTGCGAACGGAACCGGCTTTCGAAATTGAAGTAGTTGAACAAGCCGAGCTTAAACAAAGAGGGCGAAAAGCTCAAGACGGTTTGACTCCGCAGCAGCGATGGCAGAACGCGAATCCCTTGGCCCGCTGGGCTCATCTCGCCACGACCAGCGCTATCAAGAAGGGCATTCTTGTTCGGCAGAGTTGCGCCATCTGCGGCTCAACGCGAACTGACTTTCACCACGATCCCCGCTTTTATGACCAGCCCCTTCGCGGGACCTGGCTCTGCCGTCTGCATCATGTCGCGGAGCATCGCCGTCTGCGGCAGGAAGGCGGTGATCAGTGACCGTCCGCCCCAACCTCCCCAGCATTGACGAACTGTACACCGATGCAGCCGTCCGTCATCTCATCGCTGCCCGCAACCACTTGCAATGCGCGGTGCTTCGCTTCGATGACGCCGGCTATGAGCACGATCCGACGGCGCGGTCGTACAGCTACGTCGCGGGCATCGTCGCCGAGTTCAACGACAGACCTTGGCGGCACTGGCCGCCGGCAATCCCAACCCACATTGCCCAGGGCGCGAAAGAATATCGCCGTATCGCGAGGAGGTCGTATTGATGGAGGAAGATACCTTCGCCGCCGACCTCCTCGACGAGGTTTACCACTTCGTCGGCCGCTTCGTCGCCTACCCATCCGAAGAAGCGCACGTCGCGCATGTTCTCTGGATAGCGCACACACACATGATGGATGCGTGGGAATCGACACCGCGCATCGCGTTCCTGTCTCCAGAGCCAGGATCTGGAAAAACCCGGGCGCTAGAGATTTCGGAGCTTCTGGTGCCGCGTCCTGTCGAGGCGGTGAACGTCACGCCGGCATATCTCTTCCGCAAGGTCGCGGATGAGGCTGGCGCCCCGACCATCCTCTTCGACGAGATCGACACCATCTTCGGGCCGAAGGCCAAGGATAACGAGGAGATTCGCGGGCTGCTCAATGCCGGTCATCGTCGCGGCGCCGTCGCCGGCCGGTGCGTTGTTCGAGGAAAGCTCGTCGAGACGGAAGAGATTCCAGCCTACTGCGCGGTGGCACTCGCCGGCCTGGGCGATTTGCCTGACACTATCCTTACCCGCTCCGTCATCATCCGCATGCGGCGCCGTTCGCCAGAAGAAACGGTCGAGGCCTATAGACGCCGCGTGCACAAGCCGGATGGCGACGAGGTCAAGGACAGGCTCGCCGGCTGGGCTTCCTTCATCTCGGCCGACATCGGCCAGGACTGGCCGGAAATGCCACCGGGCATCAAGGACCGTGATGCCGATGTCTGGGAACCGCTTTTGGCGATAGCCGATGCTGCCGGCGGCCACTGGCCGGAAAGGGCGCGTGTTGCGGCTGTTGCGCTTGTTGCGCTCTCTAAGGAGGGTACACCTAGCCTTGGCGTCAAACTCTTGGGCGACGTGAAGACCATCTTCGGCCAAGACGAAGTTCTTGCTACGGAAAGCATCCTTCGCCGGCTCTGCGATCTCGATGAGTCTCAATGGGCCGATATGAAGGGAAAACCCTTGGATGACAGGGGTTTGGCTAACAAGCTTCGCCCTTACGGTATCAAACCTAAAGTGGTGCGGATCGGCACTGCTACACCTAGAGGATATCAACGAACAGACTTCGTCGATGCTTGGCAGCGTTATCTACCTCTAGCTCCCTTAGAGAGCGCAACATCCGCAACAAGTGCAACAGCGGAGGCGGCGGAATGAGCAACGCCGAACCAAACAGCATCGCGGAACTCGATCGACTGATCGCCGATGCATTGCGCCGTCGCGCTGATCTCATGAGCGAGCGCACACCATTGGAGAGCAAGACAGACCAGATCGAAACCGCTTGTCGCAACCGTGGCTTTGCCGTCAGCGCAGACGGCTATGTCAACCAAGCCGCTGCTGCTGATCTGCTCGGGATAGCGCCTCTGACGCTTCGGAACAGGCGGCTATACCGAGGATGCACGATCACAAATCGACGCAGCGGTCGTGGTGTTGAATACAAGCTCTCCAGCATCGCCCAGCAACTCCTCGATCGCGAGACCGAAAAATAGGTACGGTCAGGTACGGGTGACCGTACCTCTCCGAACTATTTCGGCCTGCCTTCTTCGCCGATACTGCTCTTCGAAAACCTTATCTAGGAGCTTCGTCGCCAAATGCTTGCTCGCCTCAAATCTTCGCCGCCTGCTGACTGGTCAAAGTTGCTCGTAGTTCCGGAGCGGCCATCCTCCATAGCCGAAGCGGAAGAGGCGCTGCGTATCGCCACTGCCGCTCGCGAGCAAGGCCAGGCACGCCACATCGAAGCCGGCCGGCGCCTTCAGAATCAGCCGCTTGGCCAGCCGCCGACCATCACACACGCCGAAGTCGAGGCGCTGGGCAACGCGTTGACGCCGTTGTTCGATGCGGAGGCAGCGGCCAGGGCTCACCGCGACGAGGAAGTGAAGATCTTCGAGATGAGCATCGGGCCGACATTGGCCGAGCCGCTGGCGGCATATCGGCAGGCAGTTGAGCAGGCTCTCGACAACCTCGAAGCAGTCTTGCGCCAAGGCCAGAACTTCGCCGCCAAGGCCCGACAGGCGCGCTTCGACCTGAAGCCGCATTCGCGGCTGCCAGGTGTCGCGGAACAAATGGCCGACCGTCTGGGATTCGTCCGCCAGCCCTTTGACCGCGCCTGAAAGGGGACACGTCATGACTGATCAATGGAACAAACTAGTCAGCTACCGCGAGAACGAACGCTGCCGGTACAACGGCGTCGTTTACGAAGCGAAGTTCGACCTTGTTCGCGGCATGCGGCCGGCCGGCCCGCTATGGGAAAAGTTCTGGCGACGAGTGCCGACGATCCCGGTGAAGTCGCAGCCTTCGTCCTATGTCGGGAGAAAAGCGCCGAGCGGCTACATCACCCGCGACATGAGCCGGTACGGCGGACGGTGAGATTCGATGGCCCGCGCCACTAGGAAAAACCTTTCGGCAGCCGAAGCGGATTTTCTCGAAGAGGTCGAGAAGGTCAAGGATTTGCTGGTCAAGTCGAACGGCTTCTCTGACCTCACCAAACCCCTGTCAACGAACATGACGTTCAGCTTGCTGGCAGAGTTCCATGTCATCCAGCGCCAAGCTCTTGATCGTGAAATCGGCGAGCTGCGACAGGCCATCGAAGATCTGAAAGGTCGAACCATGTCCTATCGAGGTGTGTGGGGCGACTCTGAGGTCTACCGCAAAGGTGACGTAACAACACATGCTGGTTCTGCGTGGCACTGCGAAGCAGCTTCGAGCGTGGGACAACGGCCTGGCGCCGGTGCCGGTTGGCGATTGATGGTTAAACGCGGAAGGGATGCCTCACAATGATTTTCGCCAGCCGACCCATTCATCAAGTTGATGTCGATTTGAGCGAGGACGGGAGGCACGTCATTGCTACCGGCCATACTGCATGCCGAGACGATACAGCATTTGCATCCATGCGCCTTCGTCCCGAATGCTTCGATGGTGATGAGACGCTGGCGCTCGAGTTCACGTCTGCGCTGCTTCGCTCCCTGGTCGAGAACTTCGGGCACTGGTCGGAGCCTCGCCAATGACGGCAGCCAACCGCAACGGACACTTGGCCGACGCGATCGAATGGTTTGCGGCGCATGAAGCCGATAGGCGCGGCGTAGACGGCACAGCCTACGAAGTCATGAAGCGCAGGTTCAGCTTGAGCTTCTCCGAAGCCGTCATGGTCTGCCGTGAGGTTCGCAAGCTTGTAGGGCCTTACCCAAGCACCCCCGGGGGGGCCATCACCAATTCAGGGCGCACGCCTCGTGGACCGCTCGGGCAGCTTTTCGCGGATGAAATTGAGTAATTCATTCAAGGGACAAAACCCCAGTGGCTAAAAACCTTCAACTCGTTGCCAACAACCCGCCCGTGACCGGCGCGCCACCCAGGCCGCTCGGCCCGCACGGCATGGCTTTGTGGCAGTCGGTCAACGGGCAATACCAGATCGAAGATGCTGCCGGGATCGAGTTCCTTGTGACTGCTTGCCAGGCGCTCGATCGTGCCGAGGCATTGAAGACGCAGATCGATGCTGACGGCGCTGTCATCCGCACCAAGGCCGGTTTGAAGGATCATCCGGGCTTGAAGCACGAAATTGCAGCCCGCTCGCTCTGCATTCGCACTCTGGCAAGGCTTGGCCTCGATCTGGAACCCCTTCATAGCGGCCCTGGGCGACCTGCCGGCGCTGGCTACAGGAGCTGATGCATGCCGACCAAACGCACGCCACGTAACCGCGACGCAAAGCGCAGGATCACGCCGGCAGCGGTCGAAGCCTTTCAGGCGAACGACTACAAGGCCCTGCATCGCGCCTTGGGTTTGAAGCCCTGGGAAATGTCACCGCTGCCGCGCGATATTGAACCGCTCGGCTGCGATCCAGAACGTCCGCCGAATTCCAGGGCAACCCTTTTCGACCAGTCCTTCGAGCAGGCAGTCGAGTTGCAGCGGGCTCTTTTGGAGGCGGTGCAATGAGGCCTCAAACCTACTGGACCGAACGTCTCGACGCGTCCGACGCGCGGCGCCACGAGCAACAGCTCGACATTGCGCGCGGGCTGATCGCGGCTGGCCTTGAAATGGTCTTTCAGATCACCGGCAGCGGCTTGCGAGCACTTGAGGAAACCGAGGCGGCTGCATCCGTCTTCCTTGCCGCTCACAACCCGACGATCGCCGCTGAAATCGCAACACTGGAAACGCAGGGGACTGCCTGATGGCGGCGACAGTCGGCAGTATTTCCATCGATCTTTCGACAAACGCGCAGAAGTTCGCGACCGGATTCAAATCCGCCGCAACGACAGTTGAGAGCCAATCTGCACGCATGGCCAAGAGCGTCGCCGCGGTCGAAAAGGGTGTGGCCGGCATAGGATCTACGCTTAAGACCTTCGTCGGTGGCCTTGCGGCCGGCGTTGGCGTGGCTGCAATCGCTTCTCTGGGCGGCGCCTTCGACAAGCTGAAGGAGACCATCGGCGAATTTGACCGGATCGCCACGGACGCCAAGCAGAGCGGCCTGAAGCCCGACACGTACCAGGCGCTCGCCTTCGCAGCCAAACAGGCAAACGTCGAACAGGAATCTTTCAACTCCGCCCTGACGATTTTTGCGAAGAATGCAGGTCTAGCCGAGAAGGGCACCGGCGCGCTCTACGCCGGCCTTCAAAAACTCAACCCGCAACTGCTGCAAAACATCATCAACGCCAAAGACCAGGAGGAGCGGCTAAAGCTCGTCTCTGATGCAATGGCGCAGATGACGGACGCCACGCAGAAGGCGGCGCTTGCCTCAGTGGTGTTCGGCAAGGGCGGCGTCGAGATGGCTCGCTTCCTCGATCAAGGGCGCGCCTCGATCGATGCGATAAAGAAGTCCGCCCGCGACATGGGCATCATTGTTCCCGACGAGCTTCTTCAGCGAGCAGGCGAACTCGATGACAAATTGGACGTTTTGAGCCAGGTCATTCACGTTCAGTTGGGCGAAGCACTGATCAACCTGGCCCCGGCTCTGACCGGCGCCATGCAGGGCTTTGCCGACCTCTCGAAGAACATCAATGCCACCTCCTCAGCCGTCGATACATTCGTCAGCAACCCGAGCTGGGGGAACCTCAACAAGCTCCTTGTCGCCATGGGCAGCGCGCCGATCCGTGACGGCAGCATCTTGGACGTGCTCGCCAACGGGCGCTCTACAGCCGCGATCCAGGCCGATATAGCGGAGGTTCAGCAACGGCTGGCTGATCTGAAGACGGAAGCCGCAGCCGGCTTCGAAGTTGGCCTTGCGACCGACCGTGCACAAGATGAACTAAAGGCCCTCCAGCAGGAGTTGAAGCGAACCAGCATCGCGGCTCAAGCTGCCGCGAACAATGCCGCCGGCTCCCTGAACGAGCTAGTCCAAAACTCTATCAATGCTATCGGCGGCAAACCCGCAGCCACAACCCAGGTGCTTCCTACTGTCACGCGCTACGGCGGCGACCCGAACCAGATCACGCTACCCGGCAACGGTGCCCCGACTATCCAGACCAACGTCAACGGCTCTGGCGTCAACGTCACCAAATACTCGAGCGACACAGCCGACAACACCAAGGAAACGGCCGGCTATACCCGCGATACCGCTGATAATATCGACAGGCTGGATCAGAACACTGGCGGCTATATCAGAAGCCTAAGCCGCGACATGGCCGGTTATTCGGCCAATCAGGTGAATGCGATCGGAAGCTTGGCCGATTCGTTCGCTGCCGCTCAATACGACGCTCTGGACGCCATTACAGCGCAGATGGTTCAGGCCGGTCTAAACACCGGCAGCATCAGTCAGCCGTCGAACATGTTCGGTGACCAATGGGATCCTCAGCACGGTTCGCATGTCGGGCCGATCCTGAACCTGGGCAGGGCGCCGCACTGGGTCCAGGGGACGACCTCCGATGACGGCTCATACAACAATCAGGTTTCGGTCGCGCAACCCGGCTCGGACATCACGCTGAACTATTATGCGGCTCCCGGTGAAAGCGTCGAGACCGCCAAGCAGCGGGCGCGCGATATGTGGAATGAACTCATGCTCCAAGCGTCGAGGGCGTAGCGATGAGTGGCCTAGCTGATCTTCGGAAGGGCACCGTCGGCCATTGGGTTCAAGGCGGAACCCAGACTGCACCGATCGTGCCGGAAGCCTCTCCCATACAGACAACACTGCCCACGTCGGCTTACGGCCAAACCATTCCGGTGGTCTGGGGGAAATGCCGCCTGCCGGCCTCCTATATCTGGGTGCCGCCGATCGCCACCGTTACTTCCACCCATACGGAATGGTGGGACACGATCACAACGACGACAAGCGAGATGTCGTGCCGGCTACGTTTTGCCAGACCGCTGGTGTCTGAATCATCCTGGACGCTTCGCAAACTCTACTCAAACGGAACGTTGATCTATGATGCGAGCCAAGGGTATCGAGCCAAAGGGCTGAAGTTCCGCACCTACGATGGCCGGAGCACGCAAGGTCGAGACCCGACCATGGTTTCTGAGGAGGGCGAGAGCAACGTTTCAGCTCACCGTGGCTACCTCGACATCGTGCTCACGGACTTCGACATCCAAGGCTTTGGCGCTCCGCCGGTCTTCGAGGCGGAATGGATTCAGGACGGTGCAACCACGCATGACTACGACACGTTTCAGACCTATAGCGGCGAGATCGCATTCGGGCAGATGATCCCGGTGTGGGATC
>NZ_RZSR01000351.1:0-5450 GCF_004023265.1 Mesorhizobium sp. M1A.F.Ca.IN.020.06.1.1 | reverse complement strand
GCGACCGCCGGCCCGACCGCCTGCTCCAGCCACTGCCAGCGGCTTTCATGCAGCCGGCCGAGCTCGGCGGCATCGCCCCTGAAGATTTCCCGGCCATGCGGCATTCGATGTGGCCCACTTGCGAAACTATTGGACCAAACCACGAAAGAAGTCGCCATTCAAGCCGATTATAAGACAAGCGGCCAATAAAGCTGGCTGGCTGCGGTTCGCCGCCAAAAAGACCCGGAGCATTGCCTTGACCGATACGACCGCCACCGCCGTCGCCACCCCAGCGCCGGCAAGCCACGCCTCGGCGCAAGCGACGGCCTTCACCGTCATTCTTGCGGTGAGCTTCTGCCACTGCGTCAACGACATCATGCAGTCGCTGCTTTCGGCGATCTATCCGCTGCTCAAAGAGAATTACGGTCTCGATTTCTGGCAGATCGGCCTTCTTACGTTCACTTTCCAGGTAACGGCCTCGCTGCTGCAGCCTGTGATCGGCATGATCACCGACAAGCGACCGATGCCCTATTCC
This sequence comes from Mesorhizobium sp. M1A.F.Ca.IN.020.06.1.1, assembly GCF_004023265.1. Classification (NCBI taxonomy): domain Bacteria; kingdom Pseudomonadati; phylum Pseudomonadota; class Alphaproteobacteria; order Hyphomicrobiales; family Phyllobacteriaceae; genus Mesorhizobium; species Mesorhizobium sp. M1A.F.Ca.IN.020.06.1.1. The sequence continues at coordinate 4,936 of NZ_RZSR01000351.1, read as the reverse complement.
TTGCCTTGGGGCATGGCCTCATCACTGGTCGGGCTGGTGGTGCTTGCGCATGCCGGCCATTACTGGCTGCTCCTGATCGGCGCCTCGCTGATCGGTATCGGCTCGGCGATCTTCCATCCGGAATCCTCGCGCATCGCCCGCTTCGCCTCGGGCGGCCGCTTCGGTCTCGCGCAATCGCTGTTCCAGGTCGGCGGCAATTTCGGCCAGGCGATGGGCCCGCTGCTCGCCGCCTTCATCGTCGTGCCTTTCGGCCAGACCAGCATTTCCTGGTTCGCCGTCGGCTCGCTGATCGGCATCGTCGTGCTGTGGCAGGTTGGCGGCTGGTACAGCCGGCTGCGCGCCTCGATGGCCAGCCGCAAGCCGGCGGCTCACGTCTCGCCCTTCCCACGCAAAAAGGTCATGGGGGCATTGGCGGTGCTGACGCTGCTGGTGTTGAGCAAGAACGCCTATATCGCCTCGCTGTCCAGCTACTACACCTTCTACGCCATCCATAAGTTCGGCGTTTCGGTGCAGATGTCGCAGGTCATGCTCTTCCTGTTCCTCGGCGCCTCGGCGCTTGGCATCCTGCTCGGCGGCCCGTTCGGCGACCGCTACGGACAGAAGGCGATGATCTGGTTCTCGATCGTCGGCGTTCTGCCCTTCACGCTGGCGCTGCCTTACGCCAATTTGGAATGGACGATGGTGCTTACCGTTGTGATCGGCCTGATCCTGTCGTCGGCCTTCTCCAACATCGTCGTCTTCGCGCAGGAACTGGTTCCCGGCCGCGTCGGCATGATCGCCGGCATCTTCTTCGGCTTCGCCTTCGGCATGGGCGGCATCGCTGCGGCCGTGCTCGGCGTCATCGCCGACATGAAAGGCATCGACTTCGTCTACCACGTCTGCTCGTACCTGCCCTTCCTCGGCCTGCTGACCGTGTTCCTGCCGAACATGAAGGAGGCCAGGAAAGCCTGAGCCGGCCACTCCGGACGAGCTCCAGAGAGCAAAGCACCCGCGCGATGGCGGGTGCTTTTCTGGCGCTGGGACTCAGGCCTGGAAGAAAGCCAGGAGGTCGGCATTGATGACGTCCGCATGGGTCGTCGCCATGCCGTGCGGAAGGCCCTTGTAGACTTTGAGCTCGCCCTTCTTGAGCAGCTTGATCGCGAGCAGCGCCGAATCCGCGATCGGCACGATCTGGTCGTCGTCGCCATGCATGACCAGCACCGGTACGTGGATCTTCTTCAGGTCCTCGGTGAAGTCGGTTTCCGAGAACGCCTTGATGCAGTCGTAATGCGCCTTGGCGCCGCCCATCATGCCCTGCCGCCACCAATTGTCGACCACACCTTCCGACACCGTCGCACCTGGACGGTTGAAGCCGTAGAAAGGGCCGGCCGGAACGTCGCGGAAGAACTGGGCGCGGTTCGTCGTCAGCGCCGAGCGAAAGCCGTCGAACACTTCGATAGGCAAGCCGCCGGGATTGGCAGCGGTCTTGAGCATGATCGGCGGCACCGCGCCGATCAGCACAGCCTTGGCGACACGGCCTCCGGAACCGTACTGCGCGACATAGCGCGCCACTTCGCCACCGCCGGTCGAATGCCCGACATGGATGGCGTTCTTGAGGTCGAGATGCGCAACCAGCGCCGTCACATCGGCGGCGTAGGTGTCCATCTCATTGCCGGTGTCAGTCTGGCTGGAGCGGCCATGGCCGCGGCGGTCATGGGCGATGACCCGATAGCCCTTGGAGAGGAAGAACAGCATCTGGGCATCCCAGTCGTCGCTGCTCAGTGGCCAGCCATGGTGGAAGACGACCGGCTGACCGGTGCCCCAATCCTTGTAGTAGATCTGCGTGCCGTCGTTGGTGGTGATCGTGCCGCTGCCTGAGCCGGCCTTCCCATGTGAAGCTTCAGTCATCTCAATCTCCGTTTTAGATGTCGCGATAAATGATATCGCGATAATGATATGTCTAGTGCAACGATGACTTCTTGTCCACGATAATATGTATCGCGATATGATTTTTTGTGCTAAAGAGCCTCACGACGTCAACAAAAGGATCATGGCGCGATGCCTCTGCCCCTGGACAATCAGCTCTGTTTCGCGCTCTACGCCACGAGCATGGCGATCAACCGTACCTACAAGCCCATGCTCGACGAGATGGGGATCACGTATCCCCAGTATCTCGTGCTCAATGCGCTTGGAGAGGCCGATGGCATGTCGGTCGGCACCATAGCGCGCCGGCTGGCGCTGGAATCGAGCACCGTCACGCCGCTGGTCAAGCGCATGGAGCAGGCGGGTCTGGTGACCCGCCAGCGCAGCCATGAGGATGAGCGGCAGGTGCAGGTCGATCTCACCGCGGCCGGCCGGGCGTTGCTCACGCAATGCAGCTGTCTGGGCGAAACGCTGGTCGAGCGCTCAGGCATGACCTCGGCCGAGGTCGATGCTCTCACGCGAAAAGTCCGGGCGTTGCGCGATGCGCTGAGCGGCGACCAATCGGCCGATGCTCCCTGACCTCCAAACGCTGGACAAAGTCTGCTTAGTGCAGGCCACGGCCCGCGTCCCATCGCAGGGGCGAGCCATTTCCGCCGCAGCTTGGCAGGCATCCTCGACGATGGTCCTTTCAAGACGGAACGTTCAAAATCCTTGCTTAACCTGGCACGGCCTCGCTGCTGACCGGCGGCAGTGGCGGCGCATCCAGCCCCTGGAACGAGTCGCGCCAGGCATCGATATGCTCGATCCGCCGATACCAGCGGCTGAGCGACGGATAGTCGTCGAGCGGCAACTGGGCGGCATCATTGAACGCGAGAAAGGTCGCCATACGAAAGTCGGCATAGCAAACCGAATTGCCGACCAGCCATTGGCGCCCGCAAAGCTCGGCTTCAAGGATGGCGGCTGTCATGTGGAACTGCCTCAGCCCCTCCTCGACCAATGCCTTGTCGATCGGCCCCAGTCCCCAGCGCTGTTTCGTGCCGCGCTCGAAATGCACCATGTCGCAGGCCCTGACGAAATTCTCCTTGCCCCAGCTCAGCCAGCGGATCATCTCCGGTTCGTCGTCGCCGGTGCGCCAGAAATCCGAATGCATGTCGCGCGAGAGCCGGCAGGCGATCGCATCGGCTTCCCACAGTCTCCATCCCGGGCCGACCAGGATGGGCAAGGTCAAATTTGGGTTCAGCGCGCGGTAGCGCTCGGCTTGCCCCGGCGCCATGGGCGAGGCGAATTCGAAGGCGACATCGGCCTTCAGATAGCGCGCCGACGCGACCGCGAGGCGAGGATTGGGATTGCGGTTGAACAGTAGTTTCATATCGATCTCCGGTCCTTCGGTTGCCTGCCAAGGACGTTTGAAACCGGCCCGATGCTACATGACGCATGCGGGCGGGACCCGGCGCAACTCGCCAGATCCGACTTTGCAGCGGAGCAACGCGTCGGCTATGCCTCCCCGACCGGATATCATCGCGCAGCCTCCATCCGACTGCCGATAAAACCGGACAACTCGTGCTACCTAATCCGGACAACTCATGTGCTTACGACACCTTGCGGTCCAACGGCTTGCGCCCCTGCCCGCCTTCCGCTATAGAGCCGCCACCCGCGTAGACACCCTTGGAGGCAACGCGGAGGAAGGCCGGCCAGGCCTGCATGATCCCCGAAGCGTTTGGACAGCCAAAAGCGTTGGATCGACCATGCAAGGCCGCGACGGCTTTCGACGTTTACGGATGGGCTTGCCCGCCGCGAACGCTCCATAACACGCGAAAGGAAATGCCATGAGCCACGAGGCTTACGAGCTCAAGGCCGAAGCGCGCGAACAGGTCGGTAAGGGGTCCGCCCGTGCAGTTCGCCGCAACGGCAAAGTGCCTGCAGTTATTTACGGCGACAAGCAGCCCCCCCTGGCGATCGCCCTCAACTACAAGGACATCTTCTACAAGATCCACGGCGGCGGGTTTCTGACCACGATCGCTACGATCGATGTCGACGGCAAGAAGATCCAGGTCCTGCCGAAGGATTTTCAGCTCGATCCGGTCAAGGACTTCCCGGTCCATGTCGATTTCCTGCGCATCGGCAAGGACACCGAGGTCAATGTCGACGTGCCCGTCCACTTCATCAATGAGGACAAGTCGCCCGGCATCAAGCGCGGCGGCGTGCTCAACATCGTTCGTCACGAAGTCGAGTTCCACTGCCCTGCCAACGCGATCCCGGAATTCATCACCGTCGATCTCGCCGGCACCGAAATCGGCGACTCGATTCACATTTCGGCGGTTGCCCTGCCGGCCGGCGTCAAGCCGGTGATCTCCGATCGCGACTTCACCATCGCGACCATCGCCGGCTCCGCGGCAATGAAGCAGGAGACGGAGGAGACTGCCGAAGCGGCCGCGCCGGAAGCTGAGGCCGCTGAGGCCGAAGAGAAGTAATTCTCTCGGCGCCAGGAGACGACGATGCTTGTCTTTGCAGGCCTCGGCAATCCGGGCGCGAAATATCAGAACAACCGGCACAATGTCGGCTTCATGGCGGCGGACGCGATAGCCCGCCGCCATTCCTTTTCGCCCTGGTCGAAGAAGTTCCAGGGCCTGATCGCCGAGGGCGCCCTGGGCGGCGAGAAGATCCTTTTAATCAAGCCGCAGACCTTCATGAATTTATCCGGCCAGTCGGTCGGCGAGGCGTTGCGCTTCTACAAACTCGATGCCGCCGCCCTCACCGTCTTCTACGACGAGATCGACCTTGCCGCCGGCAAGCTCAGGGTCAAGGCCGGCGGCGGTTCCGGCGGCCACAACGGCATCCGCTCGCTCGACCAGCATGTCGGCAATGCCTATCGCCGGGTGCGCATCGGCGTCGGCCATCCCGGCGTCAAAGAGATGGTGCACGGCCATGTGCTCGGCGATTTCGCCAAGGCCGACCGTGAATGGCTCGACGTGTTGCTCGACGCGATCGCCGACGACGCCGCACTGCTGGCCAAGGGCGACGACAACTCCTTCAT
>NZ_RZSR01000350.1:0-5472 GCF_004023265.1 Mesorhizobium sp. M1A.F.Ca.IN.020.06.1.1 | reverse complement strand
GCGCGTATAGGGCACGACGCAGAAGGTGCAGAACTTGTCGCAGCCCTCCTGAACGGTAAGGAAAGCGGTGACGCCGCGCTTTGCCAGTTCGGCGCGCTTCGGCTGCGGCAGATGCTCGAATTTGTCCTCAATGGCGTAGTCGGTCTCGACGATCTTCTCGCCGCCGCGTACCCTCGCCAGCACGTCGGGCAGCCGGTGATAGGTCTGAGGGCCGATGACGAGATCGACGGCCGGCGCACGGCGTATGATTTCCGCCCCTTCGGCCTGCGCCACGCAGCCGGCGACGCCGATCAGCAGCTCACGGCCGGCCTCGGCGCGCTCGGCCTTCATGTCGCGGATGCGGCCAAGCTCCGAATAGACTTTTTCGGCTGCCTTCTCGCGGATGTGGCAGGTGTTGAGCAGCACCAGATCGGCGTCTTCGACGGCGTCGGTGGCGACATAGCCGTCGGCTGCCAGCGCATCGGTCATACGCTGGGAATCATAGACATTCATCTGGCAGCCATAAGTCTTGACGAAGACCTTTTTCGCCGCCCCGGCATGCACCGGCTCGCGCTCAGGCGCGGTGCCGATGTCGTGACTTTCAATCGTGTTCAATTCCATCGGGCGGCTTCTAGCGCCTTTCCGCGACAAAAAACAGCCGATTCCGGCAGGCTACGGCGCCGCGCGTCCGTTTTTCAAGCTATGCGCTGACGACTGGGACGCGGCTCGGCGAGCGCAGCTTGCATCATCTCGCGCACTCTCGCTTCCATCAATCTTGCCGTTTCCTTGCGGTTAGAACCCTTGGAGAAGGGCACCGGATCACCGAAATGCACTTCGGCATCGAGCGAGCCCTCGGCAAGCAAGCCCTTCAAATGCGGCATCAGATCCTGGTCGCCGATCCAGGCGGCGATCGGCCGGTGACGGCGGCCCATCGGCACGCCATGCAGGCGCGTATAAGCGATCGCCACCGGCTGGATGAAGACCTGGTCCGCCGCCCCTTCCGAAATCGCCATCGAGGCAGCGCCGAACAAGGTGCTCTTGAACGGCAGCACCAGATTGCCGTCGCCGGTCGAACCCTCGGCGAACAGCACCATGGCATCGCCCTTGGCCATGCGTCTGGCGATCTCGCTCGCCTGGTCGCCGGAGGTGCGCCTGCGCTCGCGCTCGATGAAGACGGTGCGCTGCAGCTTGGACAGCATGCCGATCATCGGCCAGCCTTCCATGTCGGCCCTGGCGATGAACTTCACATCGACAAAGGAGCCGAGCACCATGATGTCGGTCCAGGAGATGTGGTTGGCCGCGATGAGCAAGGGGCGCTGCTTCGAGAGCGCGCCTTTGACGTGCACGCGCATGCCCAGCGCCTTGAGGATCATGCTGTGCCAGATTTTGAGGACGACCGTCTCCGGCCAAAGCCTCGTCTTCATCGACAGGAGCTGCAGCGGCGCCAGCACCAGCGTGCCGGCGGCGACGAGGCCGAACGCCACGAAAATCCGCAATTTCTTGATCATTCGCTCCGGCCCTATCCCACGGTCTGGCTAGCGAAGATCGCGGCGCATGACAAGCGCGCCGGTCGGGCCGTGCTCGGTCGACCGGTAGTAGTTCGGACGCTGGCCGACCTGACGGAAGCCCAGCCGGCGATAGAGCGCGATGGCCGGCGTATTGGTCTCGTCGACCTCGAGGAACAGCGCCTCGGCGCGCTGCGCATGCAATTCGCGCAGCACCGCATCGATCAATTGCCAGCCAAGCCCCTGGCACCGATGGGCGCGAGCCACCGCGACCGTAAGGATCTCGCCCTCGCCTGCCGCGAGCCGCGCCAGCACGAAACCGACCGGCGGCTTCGCACCCTGCCCGGTCTCGCGCGCGGCGTAACCGAACACGGTGTCCTGTTCGAGCAGTGCCGCGAACTCGCCATCGGTCCAGGGGCGAACGAAATCCTCGCGATGCAGCACCGCAACGGCGGCGCTGTCGGCCACCGTCAGCGGCTCCAGCGCATAATCCCTGCGGCGCGGCTGAAAGAAAGGGATGCGCATCAGGATTTTTTTCCCTTTGGTGCATGATCTTCTCCAGAACCCGGCTTCCCGGATTCATGGCTCCGCCTTGGCAGAATGAAACCGGCCTGCGGCTTGGCGTCGGCGCCACGCAGATAGAGCGGCTTCGGCTTTGCGCCTGGCCCTTTCGCGGCGGCCAGTCGGGCATAGGTCGCTATGTCGGCTGTGGCAATGGCCGGCCCGGTGTCGAAACCATGTCCGCTCGCCGCGATCAGCGGCGCGGCGGTGCCGGTGAGGACCGCTTTCGCATCGACTGCCATTCCGGTCGCTTGGGAAAGCGTGGCCACCGTTGGTCCGTAAGTCAGAACTAACGCTTCATCGAAAAGCGCCGCATGGAGTTCCTCGCGGCCGGCGTCGAGCGCCGCCAGCACGGCACGGCCGGGAAAGGCATTCGCGGCTTCCGCCGCCAACGCTTCCAGCGTCGTCACGCCGATAGCCGGGATTTTCAGCGCCAGGGCCAAGCCGCGCGCGGTCGAGACGCCGACGCGCAGGCCGGTGAAGGAACCGGGGCCGATCGAGACGGCTACAGCGTCCAAGCCTTGATAGCCGATCCCGCTGGCCTTCAATGCCGCCTCGATGACGGCCATCAGATGCTCGGCATGCCCTTTGCCGAGGTCGAGCACCTGGCGGCCAAGCTCGATGCCAGCGTCAGCGTCGTGTACGCAGGCGGCGCAGAGATTGGCGGCGCAGTCGATGGCGAGCAGCTTCATAGGGCCGGTTAACCAACTGGATCAAAACACATTCCCTGTGCCCGGCATGGCCCGCCGCCGCAAGGGCCACGCCGCATAAATGTTATGCGGCTTGGCTTTAGCGCGACATCAGGAAGCTGGCCTTGACAGCGATCAGCCCGCAGCCGCGATGCGCAGCATGTGGTTGTCCCAGACATAGTCAGGTTCGGCGCGCGACCCGCCCGCACCGCCGACGATCTCGCCAGCGCCGGTCGTTGCCATGAAGTCGGCGCCGTCCGGCGCGAGACCGCAAACTTCGACCAGCGACTTCGTTGCGACAACACGTCCGCTGGCGGCATCGATGACGGCCAGCGAATTACCCTCCGGCGAGGTCACGGCGACGGTGCCGGCATCGGGATTGGCGGCAACCGAGCCGATATAGTTGCGGAAGCCCGACAGCACGTCCTGCGGCATTTCCAAAAGCTGGAGCTCCTTGCCGCGCGCGGCGCGGCCGACCAGCGCCGGCCGGTCGATCGCCGGCCCGCGATATTGGCAGCCGAACCAGACGGTGCCCGCCTGGTCGCGGTCCATGTGACGGATCGACAGCTGATGCAGCGCCGGCGGCAATTCGTGCTTTTCGATCAGGTCGCCAGTGATGCGGTCGACCAGCGCGTAGGACGGCTTCATCGTTGCGATGTTGAGCTCGGCGCGGCCGAAATCCGGATGCGTTTCGATGCCGCCATTGGCGATGGCGAGCGCCCTGCCGTCGGCGAGCAGCAGCAGTTCGTGCGGACCCATGCCGTAGGTCGGGAACTCGCCGACGCGGCTGAACTTCGCCCGCGCGTCATAGACGCCGACGACGCCGGCGGCGTTGTGGAAATCATTTTCCGTTGCATAGAGCAGCGCGCCGTCGGGCGAGAACACGCCGTGACCGAAGAAGTGCCGGCCGGCAATGCTGGCGATGATCAAAGGCTTCTCGCGGCCGGTGTGGTCGAAGACCATCGCGAAGGTGCCGGGCTGGCGGGCGAAGACGACCGAGCGTTTCGACACTGGATCGAACGCGACGTCGTGGCCACGGTCGGGCAGATCGAGCGTGTGCAGGATCTTGCCGGCCTCGGAGAGCACGGCGGCGCCGAAGCTGCCGTCGCGCCTGACGAAGGCCGTGGCGAAGACGGCGTCCGTTGCAAGCGTCTCCGCCCAGGCGCGCGGCGCCATCGCCGCGGCGAAGCCGGCGCCGGCGGCACGCAGAAAGTCGCGGCGATCGATGAGCGGCGTCGTCACGGCGTCAATCACCATCCAGCGACGAAAAGCCGGCGGTGAGGCCAAACTCGGCGGTCATCCTGGTGCCGATCAGGGTCGAGAGGCTGGAGGTGATCAGCGCGAGATGCTCGAGCTTGTCGCGCAGCGCCGGATCGGCGAGCGCCTTATCGATCGGGCCGCCAACAGACTTCGCCGTCGCCACGCCGTTGGTCAGCTGGATGTGGATGGATTCGGCCATCCACCGCGCATCGGCGGGCAGCGCATCGCCAAGCTTCGAGGCCTGGAACAGCTTGTCGATGCCGGACAGATTTCCGGCCAGCGAATTCAGCGTGTTCTGCGAACGCCAGTAGATCGCCTGCTTCGGCTTGTCAGCATCGGGCTTCGCGCCAAGAAAACCTTTGAGCCGCACGTCGCGGATCATTTCCAGCTCATTGATGAAAACGCCGACCAGTTCCGTGACCGCTTCGGTGCCATCACGATAGAGCGGGTTCTTCGGCCCCGGATTGGCCCAGAGCGAGGCAAAACCATCGGGCTTGCTCCATGCTTCGCGGACCTCGCCGGCAATCGCCTGGATGTTGCTGGCCACCGCCGCCCCGTAGGCGCAGCGATAGGGATCGTCCTTACTGGCAAGCGTTTCGGCACCATCGCCGAACAGCACATATTCCAACGCACCGAGGCCCTGCATGGCAACGCTCTTTCCCGCGAGTTGCGCCGGATCGTCGGCGGATGGATCCTTGGCAACGAGGGTCGACTGCACCTGCCTCAATCCGATGCTCTTGCGGTCCGGCCAGTACAGCATGCGCTCCAGCCGGTTGTTTTCCTTGATGGGCCCGAAGGCGATGATCTCGGCCACCGACCAGGCTTCGACTGTGGCGGAAAACTCGGTACGCGCCGCGTCGAGATTTTGCTGGGACGGCGCATTGCAGAGCTGGCGCATCGCCTGGGTCAGGGTCCCGGCATGATCGTCGAGGCTGGCGTAGGCCGGGCGGACGAAGCCGTCGATCGCGCGGCCGATGACATCGGAGGCTTTGACCGCGGCCTGGGCCGGCAAGGCCGCGGCCAGCAAGAAAGGAAGGGCAAGCGCGGCGGCACGTCGATTAAACATCAGAGCGACTCCAGGAATTTGATCAGCGCATCGCGGTCGGCGGCAGTTGCGCCGGCAAAGCGGTCGCGCGCCTTCTGGCCCTCGCCGCCGTGCCACAGGATCGCCTCTTCGAGCGTCCGCGCGCGGCCGTCATGCAGATAGAAGCTGTTGCCGTTGACCGTGGCGGTCAGGCCGATGCCCCAGAGCGGCGGCGTGCGCCATTCGCTGCCGCTCGCTTCCCCCACGCGCTGGCCGTCGGCGAGACCCTCGCCCATGTCGTGCAGCAGGAAATCGGAATAGGGCCAGATCAGTTGGAAGGCTTGCGCCTTGTTGGGCGTGCCGCGCATGGTGACGAATTTCGGCGTGTGGCAGGAAATGCAGCCCATCTCGTAGAACTGCTTCTTGCCGGAAAGAACCTCCGGCTTGTCGAGGT
>NZ_RZSR01000349.1:0-5472 GCF_004023265.1 Mesorhizobium sp. M1A.F.Ca.IN.020.06.1.1 | reverse complement strand
GTCCGAGGACATTCTGAAGCTCTACTATGACGACTACATTTCGCAGTGGGACAGCTTCCTGCGCGACATGCGGCTGGCGCCGCTGACCGACCTCAACGTCGCCAGCGAAAATCTCAAGGACCTTTCGAGCGCCGATTCCGCGTTGAAACGGCTCCTCACCGCGGTCGTGCAGGAACTCGATCTCACCCGTTCCGACGAAGCGCCGGCGGATGACAAGAACGGCGCTGCCGCCAAGAGCGGCTCGAAGCTGCTCTCCAAGCTCGGCAAACTCGGCAAGGTGGTGAAGACGGGAGCGAAACTACTGCCACGCGCGGGCTCGGCCGAGCAGGTCGACATGACCGGCAGCCTGGTGGCCGAACACTTCAAGCCGCTCAAAGGCACGATCGCCGAGGTAGACGGCCAGCCGCCGGCGCTCGACGCAGCCGTGGTGGCGCTGACGGCGCTGTCCAATGTGCTGCAGACCGTGTCGGCCAACCCCGACCCGCAGGACGCCATCAAGAAGCAGGGCGGCCTGGCCGAGCTGACGGGGGCGGTCGCAAGACAGGCGCAGATCCTGCCTTCGCCGATCAACGACTGGCTGGGCGGGATTGCCGGCGACACCAGCGGCCTGTCGCAGAAGGCGGTCACCAACGAGCTCAATGCCATCTGGCGCGCCGACATCCTGCCCTTCTGCCAGGCTGCGCTCAACAACCGCTATCCGTTCAGCCCGGACAGCGCGGTCGACGTCAATGTGCGCGACTTCCAGCGCCTCTTCGGCCCCGCCGGCCTGATCGACGCCTTCATCAACGACCATCTGATCAACTATGTCGACACCGCCAGCCAGCCGTGGAAATGGCGCGCCGATTTCGGCCTCGACGCGGCCGCGCTGGCGGCGTTCGAGCAGGCACGGCACATCCGCGACGACCTGTTTCCCGGCGGCACCGGCCCGGTGATGAACTTCACGCTGGAGCCAAAGGACCTGTCGCCCAACGTGGCGCGGGTGACGCTCAACCTCGATGGCCAGAACCTCGTCTACTACAACAACGCGACCCGGCCGCAGCCGATGACATGGCCCGGCAAGGACGGCACCGGCGTGATCTCGCTTGCGTTCCAGCCGGTCGACGGCTCACCCGAGGTGATGCTCAACGAGACCGGCAGCTGGGCGTGGCTGAGGATGCTGCGCAGCGGCAAGTTCGCCGGAACCAACCTTTCCGACGTCTATAGCCTGCGCCTCGGCACGAAAGGCATGTATGCCGATTTCGAGCTCAAGGCGGCCAGCGTCGAGAACCCCTACACACTCGAGATGTTCAAGAAGTTCACATGTCCGCCGCAGATATGAGCACCGGCTTCTACGGCAAGATACCCGCCACCGGCGATTTCGTGACGCGGCGGCTGCCGGGCGATTTCGTGCGCGTCTGGGATCGCTGGCTGGCGCAGCAGATCGTCCCGCTGTTTGGCCACGATGCGTGGCAGACGGACACTGCGTTGCGCTTTCTCGCCGGCCCCGCCTCGTTCGGCGCCTCGGCCGGCGTCATCGTGCAGAGCGCCGACAAGGTCGGCCGACAGTTCCCGCTCAGCGTCGTCGCACGGCTTGCCGAGGCGCCGCTCAGGCTGGCCTATTCGGATGCCTGGTTCGACCGCATCGAGGAAGCGGCCTTCGCCGCGCAACGGGGCGAGCTGACGCCCGACGAACTGGATGCCGCGCTGGGCGCCCTGCCTGCCCCGGCGGTCGATGAGGATGGCGATGTTGTCGACGACCTCGTCATGTGGACCGCGCGCACGGATATCTTCGACGTCGACCCGCAGGCGCCGCAAAAGACGGTGGAGCGGATCTTCGCCGCTAGCTGGGAGACCAGCTGATGCAGATCTGGAACCAGCTGGGTTTTCCGCATCAGTTCACCATGGGCATGGACAAGGCCGGCCATGAGTGGATCGTGGTCGTGGTGAAGGGCACGTTCGATTTTCCGGAGAAGCCCGGCGGCCTCGTGCAGAAATCGGCGGAGCAAGTTCCGCTGGTCATGGCTGACACGCATACCGGCGCGCCGGGTTACTCAGCGACGCTGTGGGAGACCGACTTCGCCTTCCGTAAGCCGCGCTGCGACGTGATTGCCAATGGCTGCGCCTATGCACCGGGTGAACGCCCGGCGGAACGGGTACCAGTCGGCATCAAGGTCGGCAACTGGTCGAAGCTCTTCGAAGTGGTCGGCCACCGGGAGTGGCGGGCCATAGGTCCGGTCTTCACCGCAACTGCACCGCAGCCCTTCCTGAAACTACCGATCTCCTACGATTTCGCTTGGGGCGGCGTCGACCGGTTGGACCCCGAGGATCAGCTTCCCGCCAGCTACAAATACAACCCGGTCGGCACCGGCTGGTCTCGCGCCAAGAACCAGCGTTTCATTCCAGGCCTGCGGCTGCCCAACACGCAGGCGGTCAATGAAGAAATCCGCTCCCCCTTCGGCGACTACCAGCCGATAAGCTTCGGGCCGATGGGGCGAGGCTGGCCCGGCCGCATCGAATATGGCGGCACTTATGACCAGAACTGGATCGACAATGTGTTCCCATTCCTGCCGCAGGATTTCGACGAGCGCTACTTCCAGATGGCGCCGCCTGACCAGCAAATCGATCATCCGCGTGGTGGCGAAGAGGTGGTGTTGGTGAACCTGACGCCGGAAGGGCGCGTAAGCTTCCGGCTGCCCTCGACTGCGCTGCCGATGACACTGTTCAAGGGCAGGCAGAAAGCATACGAGGCCGATGTTTTCCCCGACACCATTCTCCTCGAGCCTGAGAAGCGCCGCTTTTCGCTGGTTTGGCGCGTCTCGCAACGCATCCAGCGGACTATCCTCGATTTCTCAGAATGCTGGGTCGGGCCGCCGACCGAGTCAATGCTGCGAGCACGCGCCAGTGGGCGCGCTTATGTTCGAGCCAGCCTCACTGTTCCTGATGACGAAGCTGAAGACGCATGAGTATCGCCATCGATATAGCCGCGATTGGCATGGTGACGGCAGTCGGTCTTGATGCGCCCTCGGCCTGCGCAGCGATGCGCGCCCGCCTCGACGGTTTTCAGGAAACTCGCTTTCTGGGACCAAGCGGTCAATGGCTGACCGGCGCGCCGGTGCCTTTGCCACGCGAATGGATCGGCGAAAAGCGGATGGCCCACCTCGCCGCCGCCGCGATCTGCGAGGCCTTCGAAAGCGTTCCTGAAGCACGAGGTCAGACCGCGCTCATTCTATGCTTGGCAGAAGAGAGCCGGCCGGGCCGGCCGATAGCCGACGGAGGTCGCCTGCTTCGCCATATCGCTGAAATTATCGATGTCGAGCCCCACGCACGCTCGCGCATTATCAATCACGATCGTGCATCGGGCCATGTGGCGCTGGAACAAGCGCGCAGGATGATTGCATCGGGTGAGGCGCCTTACGTGATGATTGCCGGCGTCGACAGCTATCTGACGGCTCCGGCCATAGAACACTACCAGAAGAACAATCGACTTCTGGCGCCCGAAAATCCCAACGGTTTTATCCCCGGTGAAGCAGCTGCGGCAGTTCTGTGCCTGCGATCGGGGCGTGGTGGCTTTCGCCTCTTCGGCCTCGGCCTGGCCCGCGAGGTCGCGTCGATCTACAACTCCGACGACTTGCCCTTGCGCGGCGATGGTATGACTGCGGCATACGACATAGCCTTCAAGGAAACGGGCATCGAGATGAGCCGACTCGGCTATCGCATTGCCGATCTAATCGGTGAGCAATACTGGTTTAAGCAGAGCGCACTGGCAAGCTTGCGTCTATTGCGCGGCCGTCACGATTTTCAGGACATCTGGTCCCCAGGCGAATCGCTTGGCAATGTGGGCGCGGCAGCAGGTCCGCTCATGATTGGCATGGCTTGGATGGCTGCCCGCAAGGGATATGCCGCCGGCAGTCCAGTGCTAATCGAAGCATCGAACGATGCCGGCGCATGTGGCGCCGCACTCTTTGCAACGAGATTCGACTAGTGAGCAATGTATTCGCGAATGGTCTGGAAATTTCCGGCAAGGCGGTGAACGCCCAGACAATTGCTGCATTCCCTGACGTTTGCTTCACGCCACCCGAAAACCCAGCAACCCCCCCTGGAGTGCCCATCCCGTATCCCAGCTTCGGGATGGCCAGCGATACCGAGCAGGGGACGAGCACTGTCAAGATCGGCGGGAAGACCGTCAATATCAAGAACAAATCCGACTTGTCCAAAACGTCCGGGACAGAGGCGGGCTGTGCCGCCAAGAAGGGCGTTATCACTTCGAAGAACACCGGCAAGGAGTACTTCAACTCCTGGTCAAACAACGTAAAGTTCGATGGCGAGCCGGTTATCCGGAATACGGATCTTGCTACTAACAATCATGCATCTCCAATAGGCAACACCCCGCCTTGGGTTCATATAGCGTCCTTGTCCGTAGGCGGACAGAACTGCTTAGCGTTGCTTGCCTCGATTGACATCCATGTGCACCCTTATGACGAGGCTGACAATCACTGCAAGAAAGGAAAACAGCAGTCCGACCACGTCATTCAGAATGCCTTTTTTGAACCCGAGCGTGGTGGCGGACCAATAGGTGCCTTCCCACGTTATACCGAGGGCGACGCGCCTTGCATTTGCCTCAACGACGGGAAGAAAAAAACCACGCAGCATGGCAAAAAGTCCCGCAAGCAGATCAAGCGGGCGGCAGCGCAGCGCCGAGCGGAAGGTGCCGGTAAGTCAGGTGCCTGTTCGCAAACATATGAAGAGGCTCGGGACGCCGAACTTCAGCATACAGCAGAAAGCCTTCCTAAGCTGGCCGCTAGCCCTGACGCCCAGGAATGCCTGAAGGCCATATGTGACACCTATTTCAAATGGGCCACCAGAAAACGGAGCCAAGACCGGCTCAACGAAGTCAAATGTGACGTACCAAAGGTATGATCGATGGAATGCACCGACGCACACATCGCCGTAAACGACGCCTTTTTCTGCCTGTTTTACGAGGAACTCGGCCCTGGCGATCATCTTTCTCGCATCTATCATTTTAGCGGGCGAAGAAATCCCCAGGTCCGGCTCGTCGCCGAGATTCGAGATTGGGTAGCGTCGATCTGGGCCAACCGCTCTGGCAAGCTTTTTGGAGCTGTCTGGGATGGTCAAATCCTATTGATCGGAGACAGGGTCGAACCGATCGCCACTGTTGATCTTCTGGGGACGATCAAACTCACCGGTTTCGCGGATGAACCTCAGTTCATAATGGGTGAGGATGGTCTCATCTTCGAGAACCGGCGCGGCTCATGGCAACGAATCTCTTTCCGCGGCAAGCAGGATATCTACTCAGTGGCACGAAGGAAGAGAGACGAATATGTCTTCGCCGCCTCATCCGGCCGGATAATTACCTATGTGGCGGGCACCGCCTCCGTTGAGCATCTTCCAACAAACGTCGATTTGCACGGAATCGCCTTCACCACACCGGAAAAAGGCGTGGCAGTTGGGGATGAAGGCGTCGCCTTTCTATAC
>NZ_RZSR01000348.1:0-5495 GCF_004023265.1 Mesorhizobium sp. M1A.F.Ca.IN.020.06.1.1 | reverse complement strand
TCGCCGGGCTGATCCGCAACCTGCGGCTCGCCCGGCCGGTCGTTCTCGGCCATTCGCTGGGTGGCATGGTCGCCATGCAGGTGGCCGCGCGGCATCCGGAACTGGTCGGCGGGCTGGTCATCCTGGCCGGGGCGCTGAAGGCAGATTTCGCGCCGGACCATCCGTTGGTTGACGGCGTGGCGGAACTGCGCGACCCGATCTCGCCGACTGATCCGTTCTACGACTGGTGGCACGCCTGCGGGTCCGGCGTGCCGCGGGCCCTTCTTGCCGGCCTAGCGGCGGACGCTTCGGCGATGCCGGCGGCGCGCTGGCGCGCCATTCTCGAAGAAATCCGCCGGACGGATCTGACCGCGGCGGCGCGGGCCGTGCGGGTCCGGACGTTGATCATTGCCGGCGCCTGCGATCCGCTCTTCGGCCAAGCGCACCAGGAGGCTTTGGCCGAGGCGCTTGCCGGATCGCGTCTCGTCTGGGCGCAGGACTGCGGCCACAACCCGCATTGGGAAGACCCGGCCTTCGTCGCCAAGGCAATAGCCGACGTGCTGCCAGCCGAGTGACTACCGCAACAGCGATCGGGCCGTAGGCGTGAGGCGCAACATCTCTGCCGGCTTCGTCGAAGCAGCCTGCATGGTTTGGCGAACCGCCTGCCATGCCGGGGAAGCGCCAAGGTCGTTCCGATAGTTCGCATGGGCGTCGCCGAAACCAACGACGACGATGAAGACATTTTCGCCGGCTCGCACCGGCAGCCGGGAAAAAGTGTTTTCGGCATGCTCGCTGACAAAGGCGCCGAGCAGCCGGGCACCGTTCGCCGTCAGTTGCGGAACCATTTTCGCCCGGAAACGCTCGGCGAATCCGGTTTCCATGCCGTGGCGCAAATGATGAATCGAAATCTCAACAATGCCGTCTAAGTGAGGCTGCGCACTTTTGCTTTCGCCTTCGCTCACGGTCGACCGCTCCCGCTTCGACAGGTCGAAGCCGGCGTCCGGCCATGCGGGCTTCAGCAACAGCACGTCGTCGGAATCGATCATCGTCGCATTGGCGGCGTTGCGATGCTCGGCCCACACCGGGCCGTCATAGAAAGCGGTGAGCGCTTTCCTCCTGGCCTCCATGTCGGCGAAGCCGCGCAGCCAGATGAACATGTCGGGACGGTCGAGGTCGCGGAACTGGCCGATGATGGTCATGCCCGCGGCTTCCTGGCTCTCGATGAACTCCCGGTCGAACAGCGCGATAAGCGTTTCGCGCTGGCCGGGTTTCAATGTGTATTGCCTGAGCTCCACGATCGGCGACGCAAGGCGGGAAGGTCTGTTCATGGCTAGACTCTCGAAAACAGGGTGTTCATCCTGTTTATAAACAGACCGGTTGTCCTGTTTTGTCAATATGCTACGTTCTTCCCCTTCTCTCCCACGGAGGTGGCGATGCGCAAGAAGCGCACTAACGATCCGCAGGGCATGCGGCGGCGCGTGCTCGACGTGGCGGAAGGTTGCTTCCAGGCGCGCGGCTATCACGCCTCGAGCCTCGGCGACCTGATGGCGGCGGCCGGCGTCACCGGCGGCGCGCTGCACCATCATTTCCCGACCAAGAAGGCGCTGGCGCTGGCGGTGATCGAGGAGCGGGTGGCGGCCGCGGTTGAGGAGACCTGGATCGAGCCGGTGCGGGCGGCGCCTTCGGCGCGCAAGGGCGTGCGTGCCGTGTTTGAGGCGGTAGCGGCCGCGCTCGAGCAGCAGGGCTATGTGCGCGGCTGCCCGCTCAACAATCTGGCGCATGAGCTGTCGCTCGCCGATCCCGATTTCCGTATTGCGTTGGCCGATATCTTCGCCGGCTGGCGGCGGGCGATCTCCGACAAGGTGCGCGCCGATCAGGAGGCCGGCCGGGAAGGTGGGACCGATCCCGACCGCTTTGCCGCGCTGACGGTGGCGGCTTACTCCGGCGCCATGTCGATGGCCAAGGCCGAGCAGGATGCCGGTGTGTTGCGGCAGTGCCTGGAGGGTTTGGAGCGGGTCGAGCCCCCGCCATCACAGAACGGTTCGCCCGCCAGACGACGCCGCAGGGTGGTGCGGCAGCAGGCAATCCGCTGATGCCGGTATGAGGATCATCTTAAGTCCCTGACTGAAAGGCAGCCTTTCACTCCCTCAGCGGCTTGATCGTCTCGAACCCCACTTCGCTCTGCGCGCTCGTCCCCTCGTCGTAGCGCCGCGCCAGCACCGCTTGCAGGTCGGGCGAATAGAGCGCGGTGAAGCTGTCGATCACCGTGCCGGAATCGCCGGTCAGCGTCTCTTTCACCGTCAGCACCGTGTATTTGCAGTCGCCCAGCTTGTAGGTGTCCTTGCCCTTGACGCTTAAAGCCAGTGTTTCGGTGCCCTTCGGCGCCTTCTTCGCCGAAAGCCGCACGAACTCGGTCTTGCTCTTGGCACCGGCCTTCAGCGGGAAGAGCTTTTTGAGGTCGCCGAGCGGGATCATTGACAGCCGGCCCGTGTCGCTATCGCGGAAAATCTCGATCAGCCCGGCGTAGAGATATTGCGTCTGCGGCGATTGCGACTGGTAGTTGTTGGCGACCGCGACCATGCCGCCCGGCGCCGGCCGGAACTCGCTGCGGATGCCGGGCTTCTCCAGCACGAAGCCGGCCTTGGCGGATTTGGCGTCCACGCAGTCGGCCCCCTCGGCGGTGCCGGTGAGGGCAAGCATGGAGAGGGCCACACAGGTCGTCACGGGTTTCATGCCTTCTCCCCTGGAAATGTGTTCTGGAAGGAATGACAGACCCTCTCTGCGCTGTCGACCCAAAGTGCCCTTCACGAATTCAACCAATGCTTGAAAAGAGCCGCCAATCTGGACGATCCGGCGCTGAAAATGTTCCAATGGCGCGATGATGAATCGCTTATCCTCAGCATTCTTGTCCCGGCGCGATTTCCTGGCCCGGGTGGCCGGCCTTGCCGCGACCTGCGCCCTGCCGGACACCACTTTCGCCCAGACCGGCCAGCCTATCCAGCCGATTGACGCCACCTTTTTGTTCATCGCCGATATCCATGCCTGCCGCATGGCGACCGGGCTCAGCCCGCATTGCGAGCAGGAAGGCAAGACCGATGCGGCATTGCTGCGCAATGTGGCCGCGCTCAACGCAATCGACGACAAAGAGTGGCCGGCCGAGATCAACGGCGCTGCCACCGGCCTGCGCTCGGCCGGCACACGCATCGGCACGCCGCTCGGGGTCGTCACCGGGGGCGACATCACCGACGATGGCGGCGGCCAGATCACTGAGCCGAGCGAAGGCACGCAGCTTCTGCAGTTCAGCCAGCGCTACCAGCAAGGCATCGGCCCTGATCGCGTGCATGTCCCGGTCTATGTCGGGCTCGGCAATCACGATCTCGACCAGAATGGGCCGACGCGCCATGTCGACTGGTACCGTCGCGAGATGCGCGACTATGTCGAAGTCAACCATCGCCCCGGCGTTTTCTTCAAGCCGCCGGTGCCGGCGACCAATTACGATGTCGACACCGATTGCTATTCCTGGGATTGGGGCGGCCTGCACCTCGTCCAGACGCATCGCTTCGCCGGCGACACCGGCCATGACGCGATAGGCAGCCTGCCATGGCTGAAGCAGGATCTGGCGACCTATGCCGGCGACGGCCGTCCGGTGATTCTCTTCCAGCACTATGGTTGGGACACCTTCTCGGTCGAGCGCTGGGATCCAGTGAAGCGCACCTATGGCGAAGGCGGCGCCGGCCGCCCGCACTGGTGGGGCGACGCCGACCGCCAGGCGCTTCTCGCCACGCTGAAGGGTTATAATGTGATCGCCATTTTTCACGGCCATCAGCACGCAGTGCCGATGATCTACCGGCGCGACGGGCTCGACCTCGTCAAGCCGAAGGCGGCCTTCATGGGCGGCTTTGCGCTGGCGCGGGTGACCGTTGACCACATGGACGTCGTCCTGGCTGAGGCGGCCGGCGACCATGGCGAGGTCGTTTTCACCAACGCCTTCACCAAAAGCTGGGCCACCTGAAGGGAGAAAGCACGCCGGGTAGAGTTGTCCAGGCCTGTTGTTCGAGCTGTTCTGCGGTGTTGACGCCGTCGGCGCTCAAAGACGAACAGGCCGGCGCGCGGGTCGGCCATTGCCTCGCGGCGTATGGAGTCAGAGCGCCTTGCGAGCCTTGTCCTTCACGTCGCCATAGGCCTTGCGCACCCTGCCGGCGATTCTTTCGGACATGCCTTCCACCTGCAAGCGCCGGCTGCCGGTGGCCTTGCCGGCCGCCTGCTTCAGCCTGCCTTTTACCTGCTTGGCGATGCCGGCAACTTGATGCCTGTTCACCATATCCGCATCTCCTGGGCCTGGAATAGGAGCGGGGTGCGCCAACCGCATCCGCCACGACAACGAACGGGCAATGTTTGAGTTCCGTGCGGCCTGCCGCATCACGCCGCTGTCGGCATGACGGACAGCCCGTGCCGGGCGTTCGAGATCTGACCGCGGGGCCTGCTGGTCACATCGCTTTTTTGAGCATGGCTTTCATGTCGCCACAGGCCTTCTGCACCTGGCCTGCCGACTTGTCCGCCATGCCCCTGATTTCCATCGGCCGGTTGCCGGCGGCCTTGCCTATGGCTTGCCGGATCGAACCTTTGATCTGCTTCGCCAAGCCCACTATTTGGTCCATGTTCACCATCTCCGCATCTCCCGGAGATCCAATTCGCGAGGAGAAACGGGCCGGAGTGCTTCGCGGTTCCGTTGCGCCAAAGCACACCGGTCGAGGATAATTGACCGGCGACCGAATTCGGCATAATATGTAACCAAATGGATACGCATTATGCCGCAGGCTGAGCACGACCGTTCCGTCTTCCGCGCCATCGCCGATCCGACGCGGCGCGCCATCCTCGACCGGCTGCGGCAGGGCCCCGCGCCGGTCAACGAACTGGCGTCCGCCTTCTCGCAGAGTCGGCCGGCCATTTCCAAGCATCTGAGGATACTGCGCGAGCTCAACGTCGTTTCCGAGCAGCGGCAGGGCCGCGAGCGAGTCTACCGGCTGGAGCCGGCGGAATTGAAGGATGTCGCCGACTGGATCCTGCCTTACCGAGACTTCTGGCAGCACAGCCTCGGCAATCTCAAATCCTACCTGGAGAATGAATGATGGCCATCCAAGACAAGCCGCGCGCGATCGCCGACATTTCCGCCGGTACCATCCTTGCCACGGTGACGATCGCCGTGCCGCCGGAGCGCGTCTTCCGCGCCATTACCGCTGAGGACCAGATCCCGCTCTGGTGGGGCGCCGACAACATGTACCGGACGACGAAGCACACGGCCGATGTCCGGCCGGGCGGCGCCTGGCGCTCGGAAGGCAAGGGCGCGGACGGGCAGGACTTCCATGTCGCCGGCGAGTATCTCGAGGTCGAGCCGCCGCATCGTCTGGTGATGACCTGGAAGGCGCCCTGGGACGGCGATAACCTCACCACCGTCACCTATACGCTCGAAGCCGTCGAGAACGGCACCCGGCTGACGCTGCGCCATGACGGCTTCG
>NZ_RZSR01000347.1:0-5495 GCF_004023265.1 Mesorhizobium sp. M1A.F.Ca.IN.020.06.1.1 | reverse complement strand
GCGGGAGGCCGGCCTCTCCGCCTTTCCGCGAAAGGAGTGGAGGGTTAGCTCTGACCCCCATTTCGGCCGGATCACGTCGCGGCCGGCTAGGGGCTGGCCCACCGGCTATCGGGATTGGGGCCTTGGCTGCACCATTCTTGTATCGAAGGCGTCGGGCAGGCGAACGTGCGCCAGTGCCCTGACCGATCCCGTTCTCATGGCATCCGGCGGCAACAGGATGACCATCTTGGCCTCGCGATCCGGCCAGAGTGGTCTGCCGCCGGTGAAGAACACAAGCGCCACAACGCAGATCAGAAGAACGGCGGCGAACAGGTTCGCAATGATCTCTCCGAGTTGCATGCAGCACCCCCAAAAGGAGCACCCGCCGCATCGCAGGTAGCGGCGGGTGCAACAGCAACCGACGATGAAGGGACCTATGCTCGCCAGTCATGACTCCAACAAGATAACTGCCTGTATGTTTCGAGAGGGGGACCAATGCCCTGCCAAACCAGACCTCAATCCGACGGCTGTGTTGCGGCGAGGGCGGGCGATAAGGCTTGGACGGGGCTGCCCCGGCCTCGGGAAGGGGCGTTTGCGCCCGCGGCTGAAGCGACATAAGAAAAGCCCGCCATGCCATGCGGCACGGCAGGCCTCCTGTCTGAAATGCTGTCTGGATCAGGCCTCCAGGATCACGACGATCTTGTAGGTGTCCGGATCCACGATCACGATGCGCCCGTCGGCCAGCACGAAATACATATAGGTTTCGTAAGCCGGGACGATCTTGACGATGCGGGCCGGCAGGCGATGCAGCCGGATCTTTTGCCGCGGAACCTCGACCCCGATCGAGATGTCGAAGCTGACATCGCGAACCGGCTGGACGTTGGTCTCGCGGATGATCTGCGTGATCTGCGTCCGCTGCTCGACCGTCACATTGGTGATCGAGGCCGTCTTGTCCTGGTCGGTCTGGACGTTGCCCTGAGCGTTCTGCTCAGTGGTCGTACCGGTCTTGCCCTGAGCGTTCTGCTCGGTCTGCATCTTGGTGGTGCCCTGGGCGTTCTGGTCGGTGGTGGTGCCGGTCTTGCCCTGAGCATTCTGCTCGGTCTGCACCTTTGTGTTGCTGTCAGCATTCTGTTCGGTGCTGGTGCCGGTCTTGTCCTGGGCCTGCTGTTTCTTCTTCAGCGTGGTATTGTCCTGAGCGTTCTGCTCAGTCTTTGTGTCGGCCTTGCCCTGCGCCTGCTGCTTCTTCTTCAGCTGCGTATTGTCCTCGGCGTTCTGCTCGGTGCTGGCGCCAGCCTCGCCCTGGGCATTCTGCTCAGTCTTCATCTTGGTGGTGCCCTGGGCATTCTGCTCGGTCTGAGACTTCATCTTGCCTTGGGCCTGCTCGCCAGCCTTGCCGCCCTTCGGGCAGTCGGCCTGGCCGGCGGCACAACTATCGCCGCCGCTCGGCTGCACGGACTCGGTCTGCGCCATCGCGGCGCCGCAGCCAACGCCGAGCGCGATCATGCTCGTGATCAGAAGATGCTTCATCTGATTTCTCCTCGGAAAGTCGGTCCCTTCGCAAATTAAACACGACTTGGAAGGCATTGTTCCGCGATTGTTTTGCCAAGCGGCGGCGGCGTTCTTACGCCGGCGGATGTGCGGAATTTTGCAGGAACAAGCCGCGGTCCTCGGCGTTAGGACGGTGCCGATCGGCTGTGGAAATCGCAGGCGCAGCAGAGGAGGCGATTGACCACACAAAGGAGACGACCATGAAAATGCACATCACCACCGCCGCCGCGGCCCTCCTGCTTCTCGCCGGCGCTGGCGCCGTCGCTGCGCAGGACACCGTCGTGATCGCGCCCGAGCAGGAAACCGTCATCAAGGAATATGTGCAAAAGCAGCCGCTGGCTTCGGTGAAGGTTCCCGGCATCGAGCTGAACATCGGCAGCACGCTTCCCGAGACGGTCGAACTGCACGAGGTGCCGAACGTCAAATATCGCTATGTCGTGGTCGATAACCGGACGGTGATCGTCGACCCCGGCACGCGCAAGATCATCAAGGTGCTCAATTAACCGATAGCGTAATCGGCCGAACGGATGGCCCGCCGCCGGTCACGGCGGCGGGCGGTTAACGGAAAATTATTAATTTACGATATCCTAACGGAACCTTTGACCCACACCCAAGTTGGGCGCTTTGGGTCAAATCTGTCTCATGGGCAACACAAACCAGTGGCAGAAACAAACCTGTCTCATAGGCAACACAAACCGGTGGCAGAAAGCAGAATCGGGCGGCGGCGAACAGGCATGGGCAGGGGCGAGGAGGACTAGTTAACATGTCGAAACGAGAAATCGGAACATCCCGCTCGCTCGGGATGCGCGTCGCCGAGTTGCGGGCCAGGATGGAAGACGCCCACATCACTGCACATGAAATAAAGACCTTCCAGAAGGTCGCGGCCATAATGGGGGGCGGCGATGGCTCCCTACGCATCGATGCGGACGATCTGATCGCCGCATCTTTCCTCACCGAGTCGTGCGAAGCTTCGCTGAACTGACAGCCGTCATCGATGTCGCCTGGCTGCCGTCCAGCACTGGGCGGCAGTGAGCGGCGCTACCCCGCTTGGCGCGACAAAAGCCTTCGGCCGCGAGGGCTTTTTCGATGATGCCTGGTTCGATAAGCCCGATCCTAAGGCCCGGACTTCAGCAGCCTGTCACGCCAGCGGCCATTGCCGGCGCTGCTGGCTTATGCTCCTGGCCTTGAGACGTCTGATCTTGGCTTCACGTAGCGCGGTGACCGGGTCGACGCCGGTCCACAGAATGCCGGCCTTCTGAGCGAATGCCACGAAGGCCTGCCGCGCTTCCCCAAGTTTCCTCTCGCCTGTCCGCGCTGCCTCGCAGGTCTGCACGGCCGCGGCATAACAGTCGCCGCGCATCGCCGGCGGCCATTCTTTGAGGAAATTCTGCATCGCCGCCAGGGAAGCGATCTCGCGCTTGAAACCGGCCCCGACTGCGATCGCCACCGGCGCGCGGAGCGGCATGTCGCTTGTGATGTGAACTGCAGTCATGGCGGGCCTTTGCTGGTCGAATTTATTCAATTCAAACAATGCGAAGCTGCCCCGGCGGTTCCGCCGGCAACAATCAATTAGGCGCCGCAGACGGAACAAGACCCCAATGCACGCGTTTGCCCCGGGAGCTCCTATGTTCGACCTGCCAGGTTTCCGCGACGGCGGAGGCGGGCGGAGCTCGCCAACACAACAGGAGACTTATGATGAAACGCACCCTTATTCCTGCTGTTGCCGGCCTTGCTCTGATCGCCGGCGTAGGCTTTGCCGCTGCGGACCAGATCATCGTCACGCCGGAGCAGCAGACTGTCGTCAAGGAATATGTCCACAAGCACCCGATCGCCTCGGTCAACATACTGGGGCTGGAACTGGGCGTCGGCTCGACGGTGCCTGACACGGTCGAGCTGCGGGAGGTGCCGGACGTTCAGTACAGATATGCCGTGGTCAACGATCGCACTGTCCTGATCGATCCTGGTACACGCAGGGTCATCCACGTCATCGAGTGATTACGCTTACGAGCCCCGATCCTCCCGCCATGCCGGCGGGGGGATGCCGGCTCCTAGGAAGGAGTCGCAGCCATGCATCACCCCCATGTCGAATCAGTCGACTGTGCAAAGGCGGTCGACCAGCTTCTGGCCGAACGCCGCACTGGCCTCTTATCGATGAAGGAAGCGATTGGCCTGCTGCGCAGGCGCACCGGAACCGAACGCTCTGACGCCGATTTAGCCGCATTGATTACAAAGAAGGCGGCGTATCTGGGCGTTGCGATCGTCTCCGACGTGCACTGAAGAAATCGCTGCCGAAGTTCAGGCACCTACGCGTCGATGCGCAAGACGCCACCGGAAAATTCAGCTAATGTTTCCGTCGGGGAGCGGCCCCACTCAAAGGAGGCGACAGTGACGGACGACAGGCAGGAACGCATTCGCCGGCGGGCGCACGAGATCTGGGAGCAGGCCGGCCGGCCGGAAGGCGCGCATATGGAGCACTGGGACCAGGCGGCCGCCGAGATCGACGCCGAAGTAAAGCCGAAGTCCAAGGCCGCGCCCAAAAAGACGGCCGCCGCCAAGCCGAAGTCGGCCAAGGCCGAAACGCCCGCCAAAGGCCCCGCCAAGGCCAAGGCTCCTGCCAAGCCGAAAGCCAAGACCTGACCCCAGCGGCCGTTCCGCCGCTGCCATCCGCACAATCGAAATGTAGCAAGCCCGCGCCCGAAGATTTAGGGCGCGGAGGTGGAGGCTGAACGGCTATCGCCTCCCTTGCTTTCTGGCGTATTGCGCAACGGCGCAGAGGAAAGCCAGCGCGGCGGTATCGCAGGCCGCCCGCGACGGCGACGGACCCTTGGCAAAAAGCACCGCGTCCGCGATCGGGATCGTCAGCCCATGCTTCCTGGCGAATGAGGTGACTTCGTAAGGCTGATCGTCGGCTGGTGCGCCGATGTCGATTTGCTGGTCTATCAAACGAGTTCCTCCCTGGTACGCGACTATGCCTTCCTTCGCCCGAAAGGAATTAACTACCGGCCGCTCGCCCGCGTCCACCAATTGGCAATTGTGTGAAACGATACATTTGTCGAGGTGCATCCGAAGGTTGCAAAATGGAATTCTCTGCACCCGGCGCGGGCGGAAACCATTCCGTCGCCGCGCTCCTTCGCGCCCCTCTGGTTTCGTCGCGTTTGGTGGTTCTTCCTCCGCGAAGAAGGAAGACATCTCACTCCCAGGCATCGCTCGATTTTGCGAAGCGCACGCCCGCCGCAGTCATCGCGCACTCGCATTCGCTGACCAGCCTGAGGTTCCTCAAATATCGCGCGATCGTTTCGGGCAGCCAGGCCTCGCAGGCCTCGACATAGGCGCGGCCGTGCACCAGCGTGCCGGTCGAAAGCCGGTCGTCCTTCTCCGCGATCACCTTCAGATATTGCCGGATGAAGCGGATGTCGTCGGCGATGTCCTGGCTGGCCATGCGCCACGCGCCGGCCAGGCGTTCGCGCTCGGCGAGCGGCAAAGGCGAGAGCAATGGGCGGGAAAGGTCGGCGAAAGCGGCATGGTTCGCGGTGTTCAAGAATATCCCCTCAACGAACGGCAATATCGTACATTAGGTACGAAAAGTGGTCAAGAACGTTTCGTACAATTTGAACGATACCTCACCTGGACTGTCTCATGAAACCGTCGAGCTCGATGCGCGCTTCGTCGAGCGCCCTGCCGAGGACCAGGTCCACCATCTCGCGCCTGTCCGGCTGAAGCAGTTGCAAGCCTTTGCGCAGCGCCTCACGCCATGCTTCGCCCCGGTTCCACGCTTCCGCGAAGGCATGGGCGAGGTCGTCTCGCCGACGCGTGGTCTCGAGCGCCTCGACCAGCAGGCCCGCTTGATGCAGGTCCTTTTCCCGCTTGGCGGCAGCGCTTCGTTCGCGTCGCGCCGCGACGATCAGCTTGTGGACCGCAAAGCGTTCGGGAGAGGGGACCAGCACCGGCACGCCGGAGCGGTGGAGCAG
>NZ_RZSR01000346.1:0-5496 GCF_004023265.1 Mesorhizobium sp. M1A.F.Ca.IN.020.06.1.1 | reverse complement strand
GTACTGCAGATAGCATCCGCGCTTGCACCGGGCGTTCAGATTCAGTTTGGCGGCATACCCGATCCGATCGCTCCATCCCTCGTTCGGCCAGGTCAAGAAGCGATCAGGCTCCTTTCCGAGGCGGCCAGCGCCTTCGATAGGTTGGTGGCCGATGGAGACGGGGAGTTCCGCCGCGAAGCCGAGATATGGAAGCTCGGCGCATTGCTGCTCAATCCCGACCGACAGATGGAAGCGAGGAGATATGCGCGTGCCCTGATGGCTCGAAGCATGTTGGAGCC
Source organism: Mesorhizobium sp. M1A.F.Ca.IN.020.06.1.1 (assembly GCF_004023265.1). NCBI lineage: Bacteria > Pseudomonadati > Pseudomonadota > Alphaproteobacteria > Hyphomicrobiales > Phyllobacteriaceae > Mesorhizobium > Mesorhizobium sp. M1A.F.Ca.IN.020.06.1.1. The sequence goes on along the minus strand of NZ_RZSR01000346.1, from coordinate 5,218 downwards.
TTCGGTGATCGCGTGGTTGCTACACTGCGGGGTCCCGATGCGGCGGGGCAAAGTCAAGAAAAAGCTGGGCGATCTCCTGCGGCGTGGCGAGGGCACGCCCGGTCACGTCGTCGTATTGGCGCTCATGGCATCGAGGCTTGACAGTCCTCGGCCGGGGTTGGCGGTGGTCCGCAGGTTTGGTCCGTCGTTTCCTGAAGCCGCGGAATTCTTCGCGATGTGGAGGAAGCAGCTTGGAGAGGACGCGGGTCCACCGGAGGAAAACTACTCCTCTGCGGTTCGTTGGGCGATCGGCAGGCGAGACAACCTTCCTCTGATGGCTTTCCTGTCAGGGACGGGTGCATCCGTCGAAAACCTCGCGTCCGGGGCGGAGTTCCTGTCGTCGACGCGCTCTTACGCCGACGTGCTCTCCCTTCGCGAGAAATTGTTCGAGATCGGGACCGTACGGGCACTCGAGTTGGTCGCCCGGGCTGCCAATCGCACCAAAGAGTACTCAATCGCCCTCCAGGCAATCGAACACTTCCGCGGGGACGCGTTACCGAACCGCCTGCGATATCCGCGTATCGAAGCGCACGAAGGGCTTGGTCAGCACAGCCAGGTCATCGCGGACCTACGGGGAATGCTCGCCGACGACAACAATGCCCGCGTCCATGACCGTTTGCTTCACGCTTACCTGCGTGTCGGGAACCTCAGGGAACTGAAGATCGAGACCGAGAAAGCGCTGGCTGCCCGGAGGCTGGACAGCCGACAGGCTGTGCAGATCGCCTATGCGTTGAGAACGGCTTCGCCCGAGACCGCGCGGCAGGCGTTGGAGCAGGTAGGTGACGCGGATATTCCAGCCGAACTCGCAGGAATCCTTCTAAACCTCGCCAATTCGCTAGGCGGCTTCGATGACCTGAAGGACGAGATGGTCCGCAGGATAGTCACGGGCGGCGAGGGCTTTGGCACTGTACGCAAGTTCGATACAGTCGAAGAAATTCTCGCCTACATGAAGGAGCGGGCCGACGAGTACAGGCAGGCTTTCGGGCAATGGCTGGCAGGGCAAGTTCCTGCAGCGCTCGCGATGCGCGGCGACGAGAAGGCGTACGGATCTCTGTTCCTAGGATCGGGCCGATCCAGACGCAACAACATCGGAGATGCATTCCCGATGCTCCTGCTCGGGCACGGCGCCTTACAGCCTGCACCGGAGGTGGTTGGCAATCCTGAACTTGTCGTCGATCTCAGCGGTATTCTGCTGGCCCATCGGCTCAAGCTGCTCGATGATCTGGACAAGGTCTTCCGGGTCATGGTTCCCGGAACGCTTCCACAGGCGCTGTTCCAACTCCGCCAACAGTATTCAGGGCCGAGCCGTGAAGTCGCCGCGACCATCCTCGCGATCGAGAGCGGGAGCAGCGCCGTCAAGGTCGTCGACACCGCACCGGAAGGAGCGGTCCGCGTCGAAATGTTATGTGGTAGCGGGAACGATGACGAATGGATGGCTCCGACCCTCCTCGAACACGCTTTCGAAAACGGACATCTCACCCGGGACGAGGTCGAGGCAGCCGTTCGAGGACTGGATCTGGAAAAGCCGCCGGAGCGACGCGCGTTGCCCGGTGCGGGCGTCAGCCTCTCGGCCACGGCCGTGGCGCATCTAGCGCAACTCAAGGTCCTTGAGCCAATCGCTCGATCGCTGCCGACTTGTGTTCTGGTCGGCGATGCCCGTCGCCTGTCCGACGACGTCGAAACCTTGAGGGAGGAGGAGTCGATCGGCGCCTCGCTGGACGGCCTGCAGCAGGTCGTTGCGGATCGGCTGACCTCATCCGCATGGCGGACGAGACCCGATACATATCACGAAAAGGACGAGGAGCGGCTTGAGTCGCTTCCCGCCCATGTCAGATGTCTCATGGACACGCTTCCGACGGACGAGGCGAAACGAGGCGTCCTGTTCTGGATCGAGGATCGAGCGCTTTCGAAGCAGCGGTTCCCGGAGGCGCTCTACCTCACGGACATCCTCAGCCTCTTGATGGACAGAGGGTTACTGTCTTCGGAGAGGCATGAGACGATCCTCCGCGATCTGTGGAGTAACGGCTACTCGTTCATGCCGGGGTCGGAACAGGAAATCGTCCGGGTCCTCGAGCAGGCGCCCATCGTGGATGGAGAGGTCGTCGAGAATGGCGTTCTGACCGACATCCGCCGCTGGTTCGCGATCCAGGCGTCCAACCTCGCTTACATAGAGCCGAACCTGCATGTCGATGCAGACGGGAACGTCGTCGGAGAGACCCGGCAGCTGATCGAACTCGCCACGCTCCTGAAAGAAACGCTTCTTTCGATATGGAGGCATCCGGATCAAACCCTCGAACAGAGGTTGGCGAGGTCCGCATGGGTTTCGATATACCTCAGGCTGGAGCATGCCCCAGGCGCCATGGCCGATACCACCCCGGCCGGAAGGCGTAGGCTGGCGAGCTTGATCCCCGCTCAGATCATATCAGTCCCTCTGTTCGCCGAGCTGACGTCGGAGAAGATGTCGGACGCCGACAGGCAGATGTACGTAAACTGGGCACTGAGCGTCGTGGATGTAACCCGCAACGCGGACCCCGAGCTTTTTAGCGACATCGTCGAAATACTGGCTGGAATGGCGTCCCGCATCCTTGAGGATCCGCCAGAAACTGACGAAAGCCTTCGCAGGAAGTTGCGGGCTCATATGAGGAATATCGTCCATCGGTTCCTGAGCCTGCTACCGAGCGAATGGTACGACGCGATTGCCGCGCGTAACGGGGTGGCGGAGGCCCTTGGCAGCGAGAGGGTGACGACGCTGGAAGTGGCTGACGGCATTACCGTCAGGATCGCCGATCTACCGACCGCGATCCGGGAAGCGGAGAGCAGCGGGAAGAAGGTTAAGTTTCCTTTGCACAACTCGAAGGATTCGGCCCGACTGGAAAGCGAGGCGGTCGAGGACGATCTGCCCTTGATCTTCCTCACGATCAAGAAACGTCGATACAACTTCGATCGCACGTCGATAGCCTTGGTTCACCCGGACATCTCGTTGCGTGAAAAAGCCGTCGAAGCCCTCAGGTCAGCTGCGCGCGTGGACCGGGACATCTCGGATGCGACCGCGCGCGTGATATTGGACGAGACCGATGTCGATCGGCGGGTTCTGCTTTTCGACGAGGCGAGGGGCGGGGAGTTCCGACGACAGATCGAGGTCATGCGCGAGCGCGTTCGCCATGGGAGGGCGCTCTCCATCGACGGTTTCGACCTCCCGTCTCCCGCGGTCATCTTCGATTTCCTAGGTCTGCCGCCCGACTATCGCGGGGATGCCGCGAGCCTAGCGGCAGATGCCACAGCGGCGCTTTTGGAATCCTTGGGAGCCGACGGTGCGCTGGAGCGACTATCCGGCCTTCCCTTCGAGTTGCCTCGGGCTCTGCTCGACGCGCAGGCGAGCCAGACATCGTCGGAGAACGATCGAAGATATTGGGATTCGCCACTGTGGGCCGTGAGCAGGTTTGTAGCCCGTGGAGCTCCAGATCCGGACTCCTCGGAGGTCGACGAGTATATCGGTCAACTCATCCAGGCTGGGAGGGGAATTTTCTCAGGCCTAGTAAGACGCACTGCCAAGAGAGCGATCAACGACGCCCGTTGGCAGGAGATGCCCGTCGACGTGAACATCTCACTGATCTGGACGTTCGCCGAGCATGTCAGCCGTGCGATCCTTCCCGCAGGTTTCGAGACCGCCAGCTTCAATCAGTGGCTTGCCCAGAACGACGTTGCGACATTCACTGAGTTCGAGCGTCAGCGACTTTGGCCAAGGTGGGCACAGACATTCGGTCTGAGGCTCACGTCATCACGGGTCGACGCCGCGATAGTATCGAGGTTGTTGAAGGCGGGCTTCGAACCGTCTGAAAGTCTCCAGGCGCTTGCTGGTATGCAGCGAGGAGAGGCTTGGAGTCCGACTGTTGAAGCCGGATCGGCCGCAGTGGTGGCTCCACAAGGCTTTTGGCCTGCGCAAGATCCCATTCCCTTGTACATCGATGCCGGATGGCTTTCGTCCGATAGCCCGTTCTCGTTAAGGACGGACACGGCAATGGCCCGTCGGATTGTCGAGGAGTCTACACAGAACTCTACCTTCGTTGGTCCCGCTCTCACACTGTTAGTAGAGGTGGAAAGCGTTGATCAGGACGTTCTGATCGAAATCCGGAAGACAATCTCGAAGCGCTTGGTGGATGCGCCTCTGGACAGAACGGAACCATCTCATCGTGCACAACTGGAGATCTTTGCAAAAGCATGCGCGCGCCTCGGTGACGCCGATCTGTTCGAACGGACAATTTCGTCAGTCGCTTCAACCAATGCCCGGATCTGGCCTCATAAGCGGCTCAAGGCAGCGCAGGACGACGAAAGCACCAAGGCTCTTGAGGCGCTGCTCCACGCGGCGCAGTGGTTCGCCGCTACGGTCGGAGGCGACTTGTCGAGCCAGATGCGTCAGTTCGCCAGACACGTTGCACAAATCGTCGATGCCTGGCCGATGAGCATCCTGGCAGCAATTTCTTGTCTGGATGTGGTCGCTCGCAAGGTCGATGCCAGCACTGCTGCTGAAGCGGTGTGGCCTGTGTTGATGGAGCTCAGGACGCGACGCTGATGGTCCCGATCATGGCCAATCGCTCTTCGGGCCGGTATCAACCATGCATCTCCGCCGCGGCTTTAGCGCAGGTCGAGCGGCTTGCGCATTAGCATTTCCGCCTGCCGCAAGAATCTGAACGAATGTCCGCTTCTCACAGCGCGCGTGCCGGAAGCGGCCAGTCAGTTAACGGCCCCCTTCCAGGCATTTACAGTGGCCGTCGATCGCCGACCTGGGCCAAAGCTGCTGACGTCGAAACACTAAGCGCTAATCTAGGCTAGGACCTCGAGCCTCATGCGACAGCTTTCCGCACAGGCGAGCGGCTGTTGCCGCCGGTCTTGGAATCGCGCTTGCGCTTTGAAAGGTGCGCAAGCAGAGCCGCCAAACCCATCGCGTTGAGAACCCGCGTCCTAGGAACGCCCCCCTTGCGTGCCATCTCGACACCCCAATGCATGTGGTCGAGTTCGCGGATCGAATGCGCGTCCGGGTTGATGCTGAAGATACAGCCGTAGTCGAGTGCCTTCTGATGCCACCGCCAGTCGAGATCGAGCCGCCACGGATGCGCGTTGATTTCGACAGCGACACCATATCTCGCGCACGTTCTGAGGACCTTGTCGATGTCGAGATCAT
>NZ_RZSR01000345.1:0-5517 GCF_004023265.1 Mesorhizobium sp. M1A.F.Ca.IN.020.06.1.1 | reverse complement strand
GCACATAGATGCCGGAGGGATCGACCAGCAGCGGCATGTCGGCATATTTCTCCCGCGCCTCGAAGACGAAGACGTTGCGCTTGCGCGGCTCGACCGGCAGCGCAAGCCCCGCAAGGGCGGCCACCTTGCCGGCGTTCGGGCCGGCGGCATTGACGATGATGCCGGCCTCCAGCGTCTCGCCATTGTCGAGGGCGACGCCGGTGACGCGACTGCCCTGGCGCGTGATACCGGTGGCCGACGCGGTGATGAAGTCGATCCTCCTCTCGCGCAGCGCCTTACGGAACAGCATCAGCAGCGCATGCGCGTCGAACCAGCCCTCGCCGCCGCGGCCATAGGCGCCCGCGGAAATGCCTTCGGTTGAAAGCCAGGAGAAGCGGCGGGCGAGCTGGCCTGCATCCTCCAGCACGATATCGGCGCCTTCGGCGATCTGCGCCTCGTGATTGGCCTTGAGGATCGGCAGCCCCGCCTCGCCGGCGAGGATCAGATAGCCGCCCTCGCGAAAGCCGATATCGGCGTCGGCGCCGAAAGTCTCTTTCAGCTGCCGGAACAGCTTCAGCGTGAATTGCGACAGGCGGATGTTTTCGGGAATGGAAAATTGCTGGCGGATCGAGGCCAGGGACAGCGTCGTCGCCGCTTGCGAGAATTGCGGATCGCGCTCGATCAGCGCGATGGAGCCGGTAAAACCTTCTTCGCGCAGATAGTAGGCGACCGAGGACCCGACGATGGCGCCGCCGATGATGACGATGTCGTAACGCACTTTGTTCTCCGATTCACCGGTCCTCACGCGACCGGCAAATTGATCTCGAAGCGCGCGCCGCGTTCGGAGTCAACCAGCGTTATCGTGCCATCATGTGCTTTCAGGAGGGCCAGCACGATGCCGAGGCCCATGCCGGTGCCGCCGGCCTCGCGTCTTGTGGTGAAGAACGGCTCGAATATTCTTGCGCGATTGGCCGCCGAAATGCCGCCGCCGTCGTCGTCGACGTGGAGGGCCACCCTTTCGCCCGCCTTTTCGGCGCCGACCGTCACCTGCTTCGCGCCGTGCCGTGCGGAATTGTCGATGAGGTTGGCGAGCACGATCGCGAGATTCTCGCCCGAGATGCCGAGGCCGATATCGCTGCCCGATTCGACGCGTACCTCCAGCCTGGCGTCGACCGGCAGCAGCGCCAGCGCCGCGCCGATTGTCGTGCTTTCGCCGCTCGGCGCCAGGTTTTCCGCGCGCGCCAGTTCGAGCAGCCGGCGTACCAACAGATTGAGCCGTCCGGCATCGGTGACGATGTTATTGGAAAAACGCCGTCGCTCGGTCTCGTCCATCGTCCCGCCGGAATCCCTGAGCAGCTCGGCCGCGCCCTGGATCGCCGTCAGCGGCGATTTCAGCTCGTGCGAGACATGGGTGGCGAAGGTCTGGATGCTGTCGGAGCGCGCCTGGAGTTTTTGCGCCATGTCGAGAAAGGCGGCCGACAGGGCCGCCATCTCGCGCGTGCCGTGATGGGCGAGTGGCCGCATTGCCTCGCGGTCGCCGGCGGCGATGCGTTTGGTGCGCTCGATCAGCGCGTAGATCGGCCGGCTGACGGTGCGGATGAACACCAGCGCGATCAGCAGCGTGCCGCCGAGAATCGCGATCGCCGCGAGCGTGACCTTGCCGCGCTCGCCATAGAGATGTTTCACGATGTTGTTCGGCGTTCGCGACATATAGACCACGCCGGCGACCCTGCCGTCGAGTTCGACCGGCAAGGCGACGAAGACGCGCACCTTGGTGCCGCGACTCACCGAATAGAGCGGCGGCGGCGGCTGGTCGGGGATCCGCAGGCGAAGCTCGCTTGCATAGGCGCCTGCGAGCGCCTGCCGCACCTCCTCGACCGCAACGAAAGACTGTCCGACCTCACCGCCGCCGGCAATCACCACGCCATGCGGATCGAGCAGCCGGAAGCCGGCAAGCGTTGTCTTCTGCGCCTCGTCCAGAATGCCGTCGAGCTTTGCGCCTATGGCCGCGAAGTCCGGATCGGCGGTGGCGGGAACGGCCGCCGGTCGCGACGGCATGACATTGTCGGAGGCAAGGTCGAGCTGCGGCTCGATCGGCTGATAGGGGTAATTATTGTCCCTTGCCGGATCCGCCGAGATCGGCGTTCCCAACCGTTCCGGTGCAATGCCGGCCGCGCGCACCGCATCGGCATAGACGGCGGCAATCACCGCGCCCTGTGCGATGAGCTCGCCCTCGGTCTGGCGGATCAGCTGGTTTTCATAGAGCCGGAAGAAGAACAGGCCGACCAGCGGCAGCGCCATCACCACGATCAGGATGGCGACGACCACGGTGGCGAGCCTGGGCCGCCATTTCTCCTTGCTCAGCCACCGCATCGGCCGAGCCGGAAGCCGACGCCATGCACGGTCGCGATCGCATCCGAACAGCCGACCGCCGCCAACTTGGCGCGGATGTTGCGGATATGGCTGTCGACCGTGCGTTCCGAGACATGGATGTTGGATTGGTAGGCATTGGCCATCACCGCATCGCGGCCAAGCACATGCTGCGGGCGGCCAAGAAAACCTTTCAGAATCGCGAACTCGATCGCTGTTAGGGTGAGCGGCTTGCCTTCAAAGCTCGCAGCATGACTTGCCGGAACCAGCACGAGCTTGCCATGCGCGAACTGACGGTCGTCGGCGTCTTCCTCCACCACCGCCGGGCGCGCCCGCCGCAGGATGACGTTGACGCGGGCAACCAGCTCGCGTGGGCTGAACGGTTTCGTCACATAGTCGTCGCCGCCCATTTCAAGGCCGAGGATACGGTCGATTTCTTCATCGCGGGCCGACAGGAACAGCACCGGCACGTCGGAGCGCTGCCGCAGCCTGCGGCAGACCTCCAGCCCGTCCATCTCCGGCATGCCGATGTCGAGCACGATGAGGTCGGGCGCGCGGCGCTCGACCGCTTGCAGCGCGGCGGCGCCGTCGGCGACGGCGGCCGTCTTCATGCCGGCCTTTTCCAGCGCGAAGCAAATGATCTCGCGGATATGCGGATCGTCGTCGGCGACGAGGATGTTGTGCGGCATGGAATCTGCAGCTCGCTGAATACGGTTTTGTCATGGCAGGATTAGCAAGCGGGCCGTGCTTGTCGAGAGCGCGCAAAGGCCGCCAGTCGTGAAAGCTGGCGTCAAGACCGAACCGTCCCGAGCGCCGCCGCTCGCATGGCATGCCGCAGCCCTGATCTTGGGATGAAAGGAAGCATGACCGCCGTGATGCGCGGCCTCTGCGGCTCGACCAACCACCAGCCTTCGTTGCGGAGGCGCCGGGGCAGGGGACCAGCGGGATCTGTGATGTGTTCGCATGCCGCCTGTTTCGCCGGCGGCTGCGGAAAGCGCGCGGCGGATTGGAGGAGGTTTTCCGCAAGGATTTGCAGATTTCGTGCAGGAGCAAAGTCGTTTCAGGCTGGCGCCGCCTCTCACCTGCCTGCCGGCATCCTCTCCCCGTATAGTGACGGGGAGAGGGGCGCTGCCATCGCCGGCTTCGCCAATCGCCAGCATTGCAGGAGCCGACATCGCGGCCAGGCCCTTTCTCCCCGTCACTATACGGGGAGAAATGCCCGGCAGGGCAATGAGGGGCGGCGCCGGCTTCGACAATTAGCCAGAACGCAAATGAGTTCTATGGTGCCGCGCCTTGCCTCGCCCGCTGCAAGCCGGCATAGATCGGTCATGACCTCTGACACCTACCGCCCGCGCCGCTCGGTGCTCTACGTGCCCGCTTCGAACGACAAGGCGCTGGCCAAGATCCCGTCCTTGGCCTGCGATACCGTCATCATCGACCTCGAGGATGGCGTGGCGCTGGCCGACAAGGTTTCCGCCCGCGACAAGCTGACCGGCATCCTCGCCGCGCGGCCGGCGCGCCGCTGCGAGATGGTGGTGCGCATCAATCCGCTCGGCAGTGAATGGGGCATCGACGACCTGTTGACCGTCGCCAAGGCAGAGCCCGACGGCATTCTTTTGCCCAAGATCGGAACGCCGCGCGACATCCTCGAGGCCGGCGACCTGCTCGACGACAATTTCGCGCCGGATATCGTGAAACTGTGGGCGATGATCGAGACGCCCAAGGCGCTGCTCAACGTCGGCGCCATCGCCGAGCTTGGCCGCGATCCCGCCTCCCGCCTCGCTTGTTTCGTCGCCGGAACGAACGATCTGGTGAAGGCAACCGGCATTCTGGCGACGCCCGACCGGCGCTATCTCACGCCCTGGCCGCTGCAGCTTGTGCTCGCCGCCCGCGCCGGCGGCCTCGACGTGATCGACGGCGTCGCCAACGACTTTCGCGACCTCGACGCCCTCGCGCGGGAATGCGCCGGCGCGGCCGCCATGGGTTTCGACGGCAAATCGCTGATCCACCCCGCCCAGATCGAGCCGGCGAACCGCGCCTTTGCGCCGGCGCCGGAGGCCCTGGCCAGGGCGCGCGCGATCAGGGAGGCGTTCTCACGGCCCGAAAATGCCGGCAAAAGCGTCATTGCGCTGGACGGCCGCATGGTCGAGCGGCTGCATCTGGCGGAAGCCGAGAAACTTCTGGCGAAGGCCGCAATCATCGGCGCATGATGCGCTCGAGCGATTCCAGCAAAGATAGACAAGCATTGGTCACGACAGGGTCGAAAATGAAACTCTACCGCTTTCTGTCCGGTCCGGACGATTCCACTTTCTGCCATAAGGTGACGGCGGCCCTGAACAAGGGCTGGCACCTGTTCGGCTCGCCGACCTATGCCTATGACAAGACGACCAAGTCGATGCGCTGCGGCCAGGCCGTGGTGAAGGATATCGAGGGCCAGGAATACACCTCGGACACCAAGCTCAGCGATTGGTAGGAAAGGGCGGCAGCCCTCTCATTCGTCACCCCGCCGCTGCCTGCTCGGCCGCTTCCTCGATCCGCTCCATGTCGTCGTCCGACAGGCCGAAATGGTGGCCGATTTCGTGGATCAGCACGTGGGTGACGATGTCGCCCAGCGTCTCCTCGTTCTCGGCCCAATAGTCGAGGATGGCGCGGCGGTAGAGCGTGATGCGGTTCGGCCCCTCGCCGGTTTGCGGGTTCCAGCGCTCGGCGATGCCCCGCCCCTCGAACAGGCCAAGCAGGTCGAAGGGCGTCTCCAGCGACAGGTCGTCCATGATCTCGTCGGTCGGAAAATCGGCGATCTGGATGATGATCTCGCCGGTGAGCTTGCGGAACTCCTCCGGCAGATGGGCGTAGGCCTCCAGCGCCAGAAGTTCCATCTCATCCATCGATGGCGAGAGTTGGTCATGCCAGATGCGGGTCTTGTAGATGCGGGCCATGAGGTTTCCTTTGACCTCGGCATATAGGCTTTCGCGCCGGTGGAGGCAAATGGGCCCGGCTGGCTGGGTCTTGGAAGCTGAAAGACGAAGGAATAAATTCCTTGCGACTCCGCTTGACTCTTCCAGGCCCCTCTGGAATCTATAAGAACATAACAGGAACAACTACTGCCGGAAGTGAACGTCATGGCGATAAGCGCCGTGGCGCGGGAAACTGTTTTTGCCCTGCGCCGCC
>NZ_RZSR01000344.1:0-5525 GCF_004023265.1 Mesorhizobium sp. M1A.F.Ca.IN.020.06.1.1 | reverse complement strand
CCCGGCGGGTCGCTGCGCCACCGTGCAGGCGAAGTCGACGGTGCCAAGGGTGCGGCATGGGTCGATGCCACGGTGGCCCGGCTGAAGAGCAGTGGGCATCTCGTGCTCAGCGATACGACCGCCTTCGGCCTATATGATCACAATCTGGTCGCGCTCAACCAGCTTCACCGCGACGGCCGACCCGACACGCTGTGGCGCGTGCGCCCGCGCCGCATCGTGCTGGCGACGGGCGCGATCGAGCGGCCGGTCCCGTTCGCCAACAACGACCTTCCGGGCATACTCTCCGCTGACGCGGCGTTGAGCTACCTGCGCAGGCATGGCGTCCTTGTCGGCCGGCAGATCGTGGTCGCAACCAACAATGACAGCGCCTACGAGCCGGCCTCGGCGCTGGCTGCGGCCGGCGCTTCGGTGACGGTGGTTGATTGCCGGCGTGAGGGTGGCGTACAGGCGAAGAGCGGTATTCGGGCCCTCGCCGGACGCGCCATTGCAGCGGCGCGCGGCCGCAACGCCGTTCAGAGTGTTCTGCTCGACGACGGTACCGCCCTTGCGGCCGATTGCCTGCTCGTCTCGGGCGGCTGGACACCCACCGTGCATCTGTTCTCGCAGGCAAAAGGCAAGCTCGCCTGGAGCGATCAACTGTCGGCTTTCATTCCCGCAGAAGCGATCGAGGCGATCGGCGTAGCCGGCGCCGTCGCCGGCACGGTCTCGCTTTCCGAGACCTTGGCCAGCGGCCTGGCGGCTCTCGGCGGGGTCGGCTCAGCGTCGCCGGCACCTCGCAGCACTGGCGAGGAAAGAACGCTTGGCGTCGTCAGCCTGTGGCCGAAGCCCAAAGCCAAGGGCCGCGTCTGGATCGACTACCAGAGCGACGTCACCGCCAAGGACGTCGAACTGGCGGCGCGGGAGAATTTTGTCTCCGTCGAGCACCTGAAGCGCTATACGACCCTTGGCATGGCGACCGACCAGGGCAAGACGTCGAACCTGAACGGTCTGGCGCTGCTGGCCGCGGTTACCGGCCGCGCCATCTCGGATGTCGGCACCACCACCTACCGGCCGCCTTTCACGCCTGTGCCGTTCGCCAGCCTGGCGGGAGCGCGTCGCGGCAGCATGCACGCCCCGGTCCGTCGCCTGCCGCTGGAGGCAAACCATCGCGCAGCAGGCGGAGTGTTCCAGGAATATGGCGGCTGGCTGAGGCCGGCCTATTACGGAAGCGGCGAAGCTGCAGCCACGATCCATGAGGAAGCGCGGCGCGCCCGGCAGTCCCTTGCGCTCTTCGACGGCTCGGCGCTCGGCAAGATCGAGGTGATCGGTCCGCGCGCCGCCGAATTCGTCGACTTCATCTATTACAACACCATGTCGACCCTCAAACCCGGCCATTGCCGCTACGGTTTCATGCTGTCGGAAAATGGCGTCGTCTTCGATGACGGCGTTCTGGTTCGTCTCGACGAGCACCGCTTCATCGTCTCCTGCTCGTCGTCGCATGTCGCCGCTGTCCACGCGCGTCTCGAAGAGTGGCGGCAGGATCGTTTCGGCCGCGATGCGGTCTATATCCACAACGCCACCGCGCAATACGCCACCTTGACCATTTCGGGTCCGAAAGCGCGCGGGCTGATAGAGGGGCTCGATCTGGGTGCTGCGCTGGACGATGCCAGCCTGCCGCACATGGCGGTTACCGCCGGCCGCTTTGCCGGCGACGAGGTGCGCATTGCCCGGGTCTCCTTCACCGGCGACCGAAGCTACGAGATCTCCATCCGCGCCGACCGGGCCGAGGCGCTCTGGGCAAGAATGCAGCAGGAAGGCCGCGCGTTCGACGCCGTGCTGCTCGGGCTTGAATCCCTGATGATCCTGCGCGCCGAGAAGGGCTTCATCGTCATCGGCAAGGACACCGACGGCAACGTCATGCCGCACGACCTCGGCGTCGCGGGACCGCGGACCAAGCGTACAGGTGAGTTCGTCGGCCGGCGCTCGCTTTTCACCGAAGCGGCGAGCCGAACCGATCGCAATCAGCTTGTCGGCCTGGCTGTCGGCGAAGGCGAGGCGCCGCTGGCGACCGGCGCGCATGGTGTGGAGAAAAGCGGCGACCGGCTCCGGAGCATCGGCTTCGTCACCTCCAGCTATCAAAGCCCGACCCTGGGCCGCCCCGTCGCCCTGGCGCTCATCGAACGGGGTGCCGCACGGCATGGCCAAACGATCGACGTTCAGCACCTCGGCGTCCTGCGCCAGGCCACCATCGTCGCGCCCTGCGCCTTCGATCCGGAAGGGAGCCGCCTGCATGCGTAACCTTGCCGAAAAATGGCCCCCAGCGCCCGACTGGACCACCGCGGTCCTGAACACGGACGGGATTAGCGTGCGCACATTGGACGGGCTGAAGCAGCTTCTGGTCAGCGGCGACCTGACGGCTTGGGCGCAGGCTTCGGGTCTCGCGGGGGAAGGAGTCGGAGCCGGCGCGGTTGCCAACGGCGACAAATACATGGTGCGCATCGCGCGCGATCGTATTCTCGCCGTGAGCGGACGGCCATTACCCGTCGCGGCCGGCTGGCACGCGGCCGGTTTCGCGGTCACGGTCATGGATGCCGGGCTGCATGTATTCGAGATCGAAGGGCCGGGATTGGCCGGTCTGGTCGCCAGGGGCACGGCGCTCGATCCGAGGCAGGCAAGTCTCTCGGCTTCGATCCTTTTTGCCGGCTCCGGCGTTCTCTTCTACCGGTTCGGCAACCCCGATCGGGCGCGTGTGCACGTCGACCGGAGCATTGCCCCGTATCTTTGGGAGTGGCTCGAACAGGTGCAAGTATTGTAGCGGGGGCGGTTTCAGGTCTATCTAGCCGGCATTCAAACCTGGCCGGCCCGACATGCCTTCCGATTCCAGTGCAGATGCAGTCGTGCGACGGTCCGGTCTGATCGGCAACACCAAGGTGACGCGCGAGGACTGGATGAAGCTCGCGCTGGAGACGTTGATCTCCGAAGGCGTGGAGGCGGTGCGCGTCCTCGCGCTCGGGCAGAAGCTGAACGTCTCCCGTTCCAGTTTCTACTGGTACTTCAAGAGCCGTCAGGACCTGCTCGATCAGCTTCTCGACTATTGGCGCAACAACAACACCCGTTTCATCCTCGAGCAGGCCGGCCGGCCCGCCGCGTCGATAACTGAGGCCGTGCTCAATGTCTTCGAGTGCTGGCTGGATGAGAGGCTGTTCAATCCGCGCTTGGACTTCGCCGTGCGTGCCTGGTCGCGCCAGTCCGCCAAGGTCCATCGTATCGTGAACGAGGAAGACGATGCGCGGGTCGATGCCATCCGGGCGATGTTTTTGCGGCACGGTTACGCAGACACCGAAGCCTTCGTGCGGGCGCGCGTGCTGTACTTCACGCAGATCGGCTATTACTCGCTCGAGATCGTCGAGCCGGTGAGCAACCGTCTGTCTCTGACGCCGGCCTACCTGCTCACGCACACCGGCAAGCAACCTCGCCAGGGCGAGGTGGAGGCCTTCGCCGAAAAGGTGCGGGTGCGAACCGGCAGTTGACCATGGCCGACTGCTCGGCGGTCCGCAGCGCCGTCACCTGCAAACGTTTCTCAAACACGTTTCAGCGCTGTGAGATCGGAAATCGTCTTCCTGATCACCGCTTCCACCTTCGACCGTTCCTCGCCGCCGATCGGCAGGCGCGGCTTTCGAACGTGTTCCGGAGCGCCGTACACCAGATGCTCGGCGAATTTGATGTACTGCACCAGCTTGACGTCCGTATCGAGATGAAATGCCGGCGTCATCAGCCGATAGAGCGGAAGCGCTACCGCATAATCGCCGCCGCGGGCGGCGTTGAACAGCGATACGCACTCGGCCGGCCATGCATTGGTCATGCCCGAAACCCAGCCGGCGACACCGAGCGTCAGGCTTTCAAGGATAAGATCGTCGACGCCGCAAAAGATGTCGAAACGGTCGCCGAAGGCGTTGAACAGGTCGGTTACCCTGCGGATATCGCCGGTCTCTTCCTTGATGGCGACGATGCCAGGAACATCGACCAGCGCCTTCAGCGTCTCGACGTCGACGTCGACCTTGTAGGCGAGCGGATTGTTGTAGATCATCACCGGCAGGTCGCTGGCCTCGGCCACGGTCTTGTACCATGCCACCGTCTCATGGCGGTCGGTGCGATAGGCGAGACTGGGGAAGGTCATCAGCCCCTCGGCTCCAAGCTTCTGGTAGTTGCGAGCCGCCGCGGCCGCGTCGTCGGTGGATAATTCCGCAAGACCGGAGAGCAGCGGCACCCGTCCCGCCACGACTTCCCTGGCCGCTGAAACCACGGCATCGCGCTCGGCCTGTGTCAGCGTGGCATTCTCGCCAAGCATGGGCAGGACGATCACGCCTGACACGCCGTTCTGAACAAGCCGCTCGATGCTGGCTTGCGTGGCTTTCAGGTCGACTACGCCGGAAGCCTGCATCTTGGTCGTCACTGCTGGAAACACGCCGCTCCAGGTCATGGAATGCTCCTTGGTTGGGGTGTGGCCGGCGGAGGCGTCATAGAAGGGACGCATGCCGTATCGCCGGTCGGCACCAGCTTCCCATTTCTAACGCCACATGTTGACCTGCCAAGCCGCAAATGCGTCTTCGCCATAGCCCAGCGGTTTGTCGCGAAGAAACCGGCGCCGATCCGTCAGCGGCCTATTGCAGCGGATGCCGATGCGATCGGCGCCAGCAGCAGCATGCCAAAAGCCGGGCGCATAAGACGGCTGCTTCGGGTAACGGCGCCCAACCGGTCGCCAAGGCGCGCGCCGCTCCGATCAGGCCGTCACGTAAATGCTCCCGGCCTCGACGGTGACTGGGAACGTCCGCGCGCGAACGGACGGGTTGACCAGGGCCGCACCCGTCTGGATGTCGAACTCCCACCCATGCCAGGCGCAGCGAACGATTTCGTTCTCGCGGTGGTAGATGAATTCGGGTCCCTCGACGGGAGCGGTCGTTCCGCATTGCGGCCCTTCGCAAAGCGGAGCGCCTCGGTGAGGACAAACATTCAGCAGCGCATGGAAACTATCGCCGATCCGGAACACGCCGATCGACAGGCTGCGCACCTTGGCGATGAATGGCGTCCCGACCTGGATCTCGTCGGCGCGACAAATATACGTCTTCTCGGCCATTTGGGTCCTCGTCACGCTGCCGCGGCGGCTTGCGGGCGGGGGATCCGCTTGTAGACATCGAGCGCATTCTGGCCGAGCACCTTGCCGCGCCATTCCGGCGGGATGTGCAGCGTGTTAACGTCATCGTAATCCCAATGCGGGTAGTCGGACGCAAACAGCAGCGTGTTCTCCCCGTCCATCGCTTCCAGGAGCGCCCAGAGGTGTTTGACGTTCGACGGTTGCTCCAACGGCTGCGTGGAGAAGCGTATGTTGCGTCGACAATATTCCGACGGCAGCATCTTCAGCCATGGCGTCTCCTTGCGCAGGGCTTTGTAGTCGGCGTCAAGTCGCCAGAGCACCGACGGCACCCAGGCGATGCCGCACTCGATGACGACAAAGTAAAGATCCGGCCATTTTTCGAACACACCATGCG
>NZ_RZSR01000343.1:0-5534 GCF_004023265.1 Mesorhizobium sp. M1A.F.Ca.IN.020.06.1.1 | reverse complement strand
ATGCTGCTTCGTGCGTTGGGAGCCCCCCAAACGACCACTTCGAAGACCTTTTGCTGCTCGAACAGATTGCCAACCTCGAGCCCGGCGAAGACCGTCGCTGCCGCGCGCCGGATGTCTCCCGGTTTCAGTCCACGTGCGGCAGCCTCCGCAACGTCGACCTTGACCTCGATTTCGGGCGAGAAAGCGTTCTTGTCGATGCGTACGGAGTTGATGCCGTCAACGGCGGCGATTCTCGCCGCGACGAGCTTTGCCTGCTCTTCAAGCACGGCCGTCTCGGCCCCTTCGATGCGGACCACCACTGGTTCGCCGGCGTCGGCGAAGATCCGCCCGGCCGTACTGGCCAGATAGCCTTCAACCTTCACCTCGAGGTCCGCGAAGCCTTCCATCGTGTCGCGAATTTGCGACAGTGCGGCGGCTCGGTTCCCCCGCTCGTCGAGCCCAATCCAGAGCTGCCCGGATTCGATGCCGGTGACCTGGTCGCCCGTGATGGCCCTGCCGAGATGGCCAGCGACAGAGCTGACTCCATCGATTGCGCGGACTTCGGATTCCAGTCGCGCCATCGTGCGGATCATGGCGGGCAAGGATGCACCCGGCGCGGCCTTGAACGAAACGCGGACGGTGCCTTCGTCAAAGGACGGCGACGGCGACCACTTCAGGGCGGGCGTCGCCGCGAGTAGCGCCAACACTCCGAGACCCACGATCGCATAGGCAGGACCGGTCGTCGCCGAGAACCTCCCCAGCAGCCGCCCATAGGCCGCACCGAACAGCCGCGCCACCACAGGTTCGGACCTGTTTCCTGCTGCGCTGCCCGAACGGAAAAAAACCATCGCGAGGGCGGGCGCCGCCAAGAGCACGACGACCATGGCAGCGGCCACCGTGACGCCATAGGCCTGAGCCAGCGGCCGGAAGAATGCCGCGGTTTCGCCGTCGAGTCCGAGTATCGGAGCGACCGCCAGCAGACCGATCACCGCTGCATAGATCATTGGCTTGCCGATTTCGCCGATCGCATCGAATAGAGGCGCGGCGAGCGGACGGCCGCCACCGGCACGAAGGCGTCGCCCGAGGGCCTCGGCAGCCACTACCGCAGTGTCGACCACGAGGGAAAGCGCGGCCGCGAGGCCGGCCAGGTGGATCAGGTTGAAGATCGGGCTGCTGAAATAGAGAGCGACAAGTGCCGCGACATACGACAGGACGATCGCGACGACGGCGACGCTCGCCGTGCCGACCGGCGTCAAGGACAGGAAGAGGGCTACGGACACGACCACCATGGCGGCGATCACCATCCGGACCAGATTGGCCAAGGCGCTGTCGACATAGTCGGAGGCGCGGTAGAGGGAGGCGTCGATGTCGATGCCCGGCATGCCTTGGCTCAACTCCGCGAGCGCAGCTTCGACCCCCGCTACGACCGCTTTGGTGTCGACGTTGGGAAGCTTCTCGACGACGAGGATGAGGCCAGGCTGTCCGTTGATCATCGCATCGCCGATCAGCGGCGGATGGCCTTCGACGACCTCGGCCACGTCTCCTAGCCTGAGCGCGGAAGACGGGACAGCAACCTTCGTCAGGTCGCTGGCCTTGCTGATCGGTTGCACATGCTGGATGCCGAGCCTCTGGTTCGGCGTGTCGATCCAGCCTCCGCTTCCGAGTACTGACGCTTCCAGATAACTGAGCGGCGAGACCCAGAGCGAATCCCCGGCGCTCTCTACGGCTTCATCGAGCGAGACGCCTGCCGATTCGAGGCGCTGAGGTTCGATTTGCACCTGAAGCTGGCGAGCGCGCTGGCCCCAGATCGCGACGTTGGCGACGCCCGGCACGCTGAGCAGCTTCGGCGTCATCGTCCACCGGGCCAGCACCGACATGTCGATCAGCGACACGGTCTTGGACGACAGTCCGACGATCATGGCGCGGCCTGCCGCCGACTTCGGCTGCAGCATGGTGGGCGGCTTCGAGACATTGGGCAGGGCCCAAGCCATCGTAAGACGCTCCTGCACCATTTGTCGGGCTTTCATCGGATCCATGCCGGGCTCGAAGGTGAGCAACACCGAAGCCATCCCCGGCACCGACTTGGAATGAATTGATTTGAGGAACGGCGTCGCGGTCAGAATCTCTTCGAGATTGATGGTCACCAGGCTTTCCACTTCGCCTGTCGACAAGCCGAGCGCCTCGGTCTGCACCTCCACGACCGGCGCCCCGAACTCGGGAAGAGCATCGGTTTTGGCCTTGGGAAGCAGAACGGCACCCGCCGCTACCAAGAGTAGCGCGGCTGCTAGGACCAGATGCCGAAATTCGAGACTCAGCTTGACGAGCGTTTGCAGCACGGCAACCCCCCGCGATTCCGCGGCGCGCGAAAGCGCGCCTGCGACAGATCAGAGACAGTCCCAAAGCGTATCATGCGGGAGGGCGCCGCATAATTAATCAATATTGCAAGGCGCTATTACCGTATATCCGGCGGGTCTCTAACTTTTGGAGTAGAGAAATAGTTCATACAAATTTATTAGGATAGCCACTCACGCCGTGAGTGCTCGCGTCGGTTGCATGCGCGTGTGTCTGTTTCCAGCGAAAGGCTGGACGTGCTCTGGCGCAATTTGCCTCGGTCGGGGAGTGCCCGAATATTGATTCGAGGAAGGCGAAGCGGGACCGCCAATTTGCTGCGCCGGCGGTCCTCGGGGGAGCGTACCGGGCGCGGAACAGCGAAGCAGTGTTGTAGAGATGCGACACGTTTGCGTTTGTATGAGACAAGTCGCGTTTGTAAGGGACAAAATGACGAAATCGCAGTTGCCACAGTGGAACCATCGGATATCATCGACGCGTGGTGCATCTCATGGGGGCTCGCCGGTCATTCGCCTTTTTATCTTAGCACTTAGTGGCATAGGGCTGCTGTACTCTTCGGCTTCGGCACTGGCGGAGGAGCACGAGCGGGCTCTGGCCGAAGAAACGATACCGGCTCTGGCCGAAGAATGCGCTGCGCCCTGCGCGGGGTACGAGGCTACCGCGGAGCTGCAGAACGACTGGATATTTGGCGCACATCCGTCTTTCCTGAGATCCGATGTGTTCTTTCCGAAGTTGGAGCTCGATCTTTTCTACGCGCCGACGGATTATCTTCGGTTCGTGAGCGCCATCATTACCGAGCCCGTGGTCGACCCGGAACCCGGGGAGGATGCGGCCTTTCAAGGGATCGGCACCTATGTCGGTGAGCTCTACGCCCTCGCTAAGGTCGATCCCCTGACCGTGAGGGCCGGAAAGTTCGACACGGTGTTCAGCCTGGCCAGCGAAGCCCTGCCGGGGATACACGCCCCGGATCTGGCGTCTGTTTTTGACGCTGACGAACGTCTGGGTGGCGAAGCTGTTGTTGGCTTCGAGGGCTTTGGGCTGAACCATGCCCTGGCCGCGACGGTATTCACGACCGACCGGACGTTCCTCAGCGAGTCGCTCTTTACCAACCGTGGACGGCTCACGCTGGCGGATGGCGGTGCCGGCAACACCACCGGTTTATCCTCATTCTCGGTTACCCTTGATGGCTGCAAAGGCGCAGAAAAGGGCGATTGTTACAAGGACGGTGAATTTGGCTATCGCCTTGGCATCCGATACCAGAAGCCCGGGCTCTCCGCCGACACAGGGGAGGAGGAGGAAGAAGAAGAGGAACCGCTGCCGGGGACCGGCAATGAATTGGCCTACCTTGCTGCCGCCACTGGAAGCTTCGACCTCAACGGGAACACACTGAGGCTTCTCGGCGAATCGGCCTACCTTAAGCATTTCGATGGCGGTCCGGACGACGCTCTGCTTCTCACCGGATCTGTCGCGCTGGAAGTGCAACCTATGACCTACATAGCCACCTACACGCATCAGCGGAACCTTGTCGCCGACGGTCCGGACACCCGCGAGCAATTGGCGGATTTCGAAGTAATTTATGCGTCTGGGGAAGAAGAAGACGCGCCGTCCGGCGCGGCGAAATGGAACCTCGGCGCCGCCTACACATTCGCGGAGAATGCTGAGGACGAGAGAACGCACACCTTCAGTGTGCGCGCGACGCTCCAATTCGGCGGACACGTGAAGTTAGGCAGGTAGGTTCGACCGTCCGAATGTCCGGCGCTTGTTGACGGCTGCCTTCTGCTGAACTCGAGTGAGGTCCGCAAGCCCGTCTGCCTGCGCCGGACTTGTTTCTTCTCTCAGGCTGATTGAAGCTATGTCAGCGACCCTTCAGTGCAAGAGTTTCGCCCATCAGCCCTTCACTTCCTTTCCATCCGGATCGAAGACGGGCTGAACGTTCTTGCCCTTGTAGCTTATCTGGAACTCGTAACTCACCTTGCCGTCGCGCATCAGCTTCTCCGCAAGCTTGATCTTTCCACCTGCGAATTTCGTATCAACGGCCGCACGCACCGATTGAGGCACCGCTTCCATCGGAATTGATTCCTCGACGACGATGACCTTACCGTCTTGATGGTAGAGCACATCGCGCGTCATTGCGCCCTCGACGCTTGCTATCTCGAAAACCAGTTCTCCGTTCTCGACCTCGCGGGCGCATGCCTTGACCTTAGCGACGGGAAAATCCTTGTGGAACCTGTCCCGCACCACCAACGGCACCTTCTTGCAGGCGATCGGCTGTTCCGCGGCCGACGCGCCGGTCGCCCCGGCAAGCACGAGGACGAACGCGCCGGGCGCTAGGTAGTAACCAGCAGGTTTCATGGGAGACCTCCTTCATATGATCTCATCGGAGCACCAACACTGGAGTCGACCAGACAAGCACGCAGTGCCGCTTGCCGCCTCTGCCGGGGGCCGAGTTCGCGTACTCCTTGCTTATGGCTCTGCTGGCGGTGTGCGGTTTGTACGTATTTGCGCGAGCTTCGCCTGCAGCACTGCGACCCATCAAGTTGACAAGTGTTGCGCAACCGACCCGCCGCGCCAGCGGAGCGTAGGCTGGCTAAGGGAGCCAGTGCGACCGTTGCCCGACGTTGGAAACCCAAGATAGGACAAAGCGCGCCGGCGGACCGATAGCCCAAAACGGCTTTGCCGGCCTAACCGAAAGCCGTAGCGGCTCATGCGAAGTTCCGGACGTCCCGAGCGGGAGGTGGCGCCGTTCCGGGACCGTCGTCGCTCCCGTCGCGATCATGCCTTTTTGCAGCCGCAGCTCCAGCGCCTGCTCGGCGACGACTTCCTTCAAGCGCTATGATGAGCCGAAATCTCGCTCTCTCAGTTAAGCCCACTCTGGCGTTGATGTCGGACATCACGGACGAGGCCCCTTCGCAAAAAGGGGTAATCCCGTCGCAAGCGAGTCAGCTCAACTGCCGAATCGTAAAGCCTAACGACCGCAGCGATAAATAGGCGCGTCAACCTGAAAGCGTGCTGGCAGGCACCAGGGAGCCTGCACTGAATGTCTCGCGGAAGTGTCGCCGTAGCGCCCGGCTCATCTGCTCACGTCTTCGCGCCCGAAGACCCTAACAAGTCCTATTGGTCACGAAAGGCGTTTTGCCTGCAGCGCCGTTTGGGCCGAGGAAGCCAAGAACCCGGCCGGCGCGCAGGGGGAACGATCGACACAGCAG
>NZ_RZSR01000342.1:0-5545 GCF_004023265.1 Mesorhizobium sp. M1A.F.Ca.IN.020.06.1.1 | reverse complement strand
GACGGTGCTGGTCGTGCCGCGCAATTTCGAGCCGACTTTCTCCGAGATCTGGGAGCGCGACCCGGCGAATGAGGACGACGTGGATTTCGTCACCGACGACCTCGCCGGCTTCCTGACGGCAATCGTCGAGGTTCCGGGCTGACCCAACTCCAGATTGCCGGCGCCGTCGTCAGAACTCGCTGGTCATTGCGGTAACGACGAGCGCGCACTCAGAGGCTGTAGAAGCGGCGAACGATGTCCCAGGCTTCGTCGGCGGTGTCGACGAAATCGATGATGTCCTGGTCGCCGGGCGAGATCGTGCCTTGCTCGGCAAGGAAGTCGAGGTCGATCGCCCGTTGCCAGAACGCCTTGCCGAACAGGATCACCGGCACGCGCTCCATGCGCCCGGTCTGGATCAGCGTCAGCGTCTCGAAGAATTCGTCCATCGTGCCGAAGCCGCCCGGAAACACGGCGACCGCCTTGGCGCGCATGACGAAATGCATCTTGCGGATTGCGAAATAGTGGAAGTTGAAGCAGAGCTCGGGCGTCACATAGGCGTTCGGCGCCTGCTCGTGCGGCAGCACGATGTTCAAGCCGATCGACGGCGCGCCAACATCGTCGGCGCCGCGATTGCCCGCCTCCATGACTCCCGGTCCGCCGCCGGTGACGACGACGAATTCGCGATAGTAGGACGTGGCCGACTGCTGCGAGCACAGCCGGGCGAACTTGCGCGCCTCTTCGTAATATTTGCTGTTCAGCTCGAGGTTCTTCTTCTGCGTCTCGTTCTTGGCGGCCCAGGCGGCGCCGCCCGGCTCGGGAAGCCGCGCCCCGCCGAACAGGATGACGGTCGAGCGGATGCCGCGCTCGGCAAGGATCATCTCCGGCTTCAAGAGCTCGAGCTGCAGGCGCACCGGACGCAATTCGCGCCGCGTCATGAAGTCGGGATCGTTCCAGGCCAGGCGATAGGTTTCGGCCCGCGTCTGCGGCGTGTCCGGCACGCTTTTCGACCGCTCGAGATCCTCGTCCGAATGGGGCAGCGGCGTCCAGCCCGCCTTTTCCATGGGTGTCATCGAATCCACCGTCCTAATTCCTTTACTTGCGCCGTCCCGTGACGCAGTCGCGATTGACCCCCATTAAGGCTTCACATAGGGTCCGCGCGATTTCAAAACAGGTTAAGGCGCAGGCCTTAACAGCTTTGTAATGGAGCAAATTCATGTCGAAGCCCGATCTGGCGAGCCTCGAAAAGACCATCGAAAAGGCCTTCGAGGAGCGCGATACGATTTCGACCGCGACCCGCGGCGAAACGCGCGACGCCATCCAGTCGGCGCTCGACTTGCTCGACCGCGGCGTGGTTCGCGTCGCCGAGCGGCAGGACGACGGCAAGTGGCTGGTCAACCAGTGGCTGAAGAAGGCGGTGCTGCTCTCCTTCCGGCTGAACCCGATGGAGATCATCAAGGGCGGCCCGGGCCACTCGGTATGGTGGGACAAGGTGCCGTCGAAGTTCGAGGGCTGGGGCGCGGTCGATTTCGAGAAGGCCGGCTTCCGCGCCGTGCCGTCCTCGGTCGTGCGCCGCTCGGCCTATGTTGCCCCGGGCGCGGTGCTGATGCCGTCCTTCGTCAATGTCGGCGCCTATGTCGATACAGGCACCATGGTCGACACCTGGGCCTCGGTCGGCTCTTGCGCCCAGATCGGCAAGAACGTGCATCTCTCCGGCGGCGTCGGCATTGGCGGCGTGCTGGAGCCGATGCAGGCCGGTCCGACCATCATCGAGGACAATTGCTTCATCGGCGCGCGCTCCGAGGTGGTCGAAGGCTGCATCGTGCGCGAAGGCTCGGTGCTCGGCATGGGCGTGTTCATCGGCCAGTCGACCAAGATCGTCGACCGCGCCACCGGCGAGGTCTTCTACGGTGAAGTGCCGGCAAATTCGGTGGTCGTCGCCGGCTCGCTGCCGGGCAAGCCGCTGCCAAATGGCGAGCCGGGCCCGAGCCTCTACTGCGCCGTCATCGTCAAGCGCGTCGACGCCGGGACCCGCTCCAAGACGTCGATCAACGAATTGCTGCGCGATTGATCTTTCCCGCGAACAGACGCACCCTCCGCCGGCGCGACATTCCGTCGCGCTGGTTCAACGGAGGGGCGTCATGGACTGGAAGTATCTGCTGACGAGTTTCGACGGCCGCATCAACCGGGCCAAGTTCTGGGCCGGCATCGGCATATTCATCGTCATCGCCATCATTGCGTTCATTCTCGACTCGATCCTCGGCACACGTTTCACCACCGCCGGCGGCGACCAGATCGGCATCCTCGGCATCCTGGTCGCGCTGGCATCGATCTATTTCGCGATTGCTCTCTATGCCAAACGCTGGCACGACCGTAACAAGTCGGGCTGGTGGACACTGATCGGCCTTATACCCATCATCGGCGGCATCTGGCTGCTCATCGAACTGGGCATGCTCGAAGGCACCAGGGGCGCCAATCAATACGGACCGGACCCGCTTGCCTGAAAAAGCAGACTTCATCTGGCTCTTCTTCAAAACCTCGGGCCGCGTCAGCCGCGCGGCTTATTTTCTCGGCGGATTGCTGGTTGCTATCGTCCAGGCCTTTCCGCTTTATCGCTTCACGCTGGTGCCGGAAGGTTCGGCCGAGAGCAACATGTGGTCGTTCGTCTTCTTCCTCACGTTCCTCGCCTCGTTGTGGTCGAACGTCGTGCTGGCAGTGAAGCGGCTGCACGACCTCGACAAGCCGGGCATCGCGGCGCTGGTGCTGTTCGTTCCCGTCGTGTCGCTCGTTGCCTTCCTGGTGCTCTGCCTGTTTCCGGGACAGCCCGGATCCAATCGCTACGGCAGCCGCACGAATGCGCCGGCCGACCGCTAGCGCCGGATGATTTTTAGGTC
Source organism: Mesorhizobium sp. M1A.F.Ca.IN.020.06.1.1 (assembly GCF_004023265.1). Taxonomy (NCBI): domain Bacteria; kingdom Pseudomonadati; phylum Pseudomonadota; class Alphaproteobacteria; order Hyphomicrobiales; family Phyllobacteriaceae; genus Mesorhizobium; species Mesorhizobium sp. M1A.F.Ca.IN.020.06.1.1. The sequence continues at coordinate 2,675 of NZ_RZSR01000342.1, read as the reverse complement.
GTTTCGACCTCAAATCTGATCCGGCTCTAAATCACAGAGATAACGCGTGATGTAATCGGTCGACGATGTCGCCATCCTTGGCGTCAACGAGACCGAGAATTTGAGCTCGAACCTGTCGCGCAAATATCACGCTGATCGAGGACCGCGGCTGACCTCGTCGGGCGTCAATCCGGGCGGACCGCGCCTGTCCGCTTCCGCCTGACGCACCAGCGCCATGATGCGCTTCGTCACAGGCGCCGGCACGCCGGTCTTTTGCGCGAGCCGCAGTATCGCTCCCTGCAATTCGTCGACCTCGGTCGGCCGACGACGATGGAGATCGTCCCACATCGAGGAGCGCGCCTTGGGGTCGATCGCCAGCAGCCGCCGGGCCAGGATTCCGAACAGCCAGTCCGGAAGCCGCAGCACTTTCGGCAGCAGCCATGGGGGCGGCCCAGCGATGCGCGCCGGCTCGATACGACAAGCTTTCATTGCGGCCAGCGCCTCGTCGATCTGGTCCGCCAGAATGACGCGCCAGCCGCGGTCCGCCAATTCGGTCGCCAGCGGCAGATCGGAGAGCGCGACCAGCGCATTGTTGAGGTTCATCAGCAGTTTGCTCCACTGCACCGCCCTCATGTCGGCATGGGTTTCGACCCCAAGTCCTTCGACATTGAGCAGTGCTGAAAGGCCGGGCTCAGTATTCTCGATGATGACCATGCCGTCGCTGGCGCGGCGGACGCTCAACGGCGTCTCGCCATCCGGCGATTGCACGACGTTGAACGCAACCATACCGGCAAGCACGCGATGCGCGGGAAGCGCTCCACGCAGTTTGTCCGGATTGTCGACGCCATTCTGCAGGCTGATCACTATGGCATCGGGGCGGGCATGAGCCGCAACAAGCGCCGCCATCTCCTCGGTCGCGCCGCTCTTTACGGTGACCAGAACGATATCCGCGTTGCGCAGCGCCAGCGCCGGATCGTCGCTGACCGCCAGCGTCTCAGGCCCGATGCGTCTGTCGCGGCCGTCAAGATCGCTGATCCGCAGCCCGTCCTTGCGCAACGCCTCCACAATGCGGCCGCGGCCAAGGAAGACGACCTTACGCCCGGCGAGCGCTAGGCAGCCGCCGACATAGCAGCCGATGCTGCCGGCGCCGGCTATCGAGATCGTCTTTCCTTCTTTGGCCATGCGATCATCCCGTCCTGGCCCGCGCGACTATACGACACGACAACCATATTGTCGGCGGCTTGCTCGGCGAACATCTGCCACCGTGACAGGCCTGCCGCTTTCGACTATCGCTTTGCCCATGAAATTGCCGACCGACCCTGCCCAGAACCTTGCCGCCCTGATCCGCTGCCCTTCCGTGACGCCCGCCGAAGGCGGCGCGCTGCAGACCTTGGAAGACATGCTGAAGCCACTCGGCTTCGCCGTAGAGCGGCCGATATTCTCGGAAGATGGCACGCCGAACATCGAAAATCTCTATGCGCGCCGCTCCGGCAACGGCCCACATCTGATGTTTGCCGGCCATACCGACGTGGTGCCGGTCGGCGACGAGGCGGCGTGGACGCATCCGCCCTTTGCCGCCGAGATCGCCAATGGCGAGATGTATGGCCGCGGCGCCGTCGACATGAAAGGCGGCATCGCCTGCTTCATCGCCGCGGTGGCGCGCCACATCGAGAACAATGGCGGCCCGAAAGGCTCGGTCTCGCTGCTGATCACCGGCGACGAGGAAGGGCCGGCCATCAACGGCACGGTGAAGCTGCTCGACTGGGCTGCCGCCAAGGGCGAGAAATGGGACGCCTCGATCGTCGGCGAGCCGACCAATCCGGATGCGCTTGGCGATATGATCAAGATCGGCCGGCGCGGCTCGCTCTCCGGCAGCGTCATCGTCAATGGCCGTCAGGGCCACGCCGCCTATCCGCAACTTGCCGACAACCCGGTGCGCGGGCTTATGAGCCTTGTCGACGCGCTGCTCCATCCGGTGTTCGACAGGGGAACAAAGGATTTCCAGCCGACCAATCTGGAAGTGACGTCGATCGACGTCGGCAACCCGGCGACCAATGTCATCCCGGCCAAGGCCACCGCCACGTTCAACATCCGCTTCAACGACACTTGGGATGCCGAGACCGTCCAGGCCGAGATCCACAACCGGCTCGACCAGGCGGCGGGCCGCAAGAAATATCGGCCGGGCAAGAAGACCGCCGTCGACTACGAGGTTGTCTGGCGCGACCGGCCGAGCCATGTCTTCCTTACCCGCGACGAAAAGCTGATCGACACGCTGAGCGGTTCCGTGGCCGCGGTGGTCGGCAAGAGGCCTTCGCTCTCCACCTCCGGCGGCACTTCGGATGCGCGTTTCATCAAGGATTTTTGCCCGGTGGTCGAGTTCGGGCTGGTCGGCAAGACCATGCACATGGTCGACGAGCGCGTGGCGGTCGCCGATCTCGAGACGCTGACAGGGATATACGAGCGCTTTATCGAGGACTGGTTCGGACAAGGTCTGACGTGACCATGCTCTCAACGGACGAAACCTTTGCTTCGCTGGCCGGCGCCTGGCGGCTGATGCTCGGCAGGGCCGACGGCCTGCGCATGCTCGATCTGTCTGCGGACGGTTTCTGGAATTCCTTCTTCGCCATCGTCGTGGCGGCGCCGGCGCTGATCGTCGGCTGGGTCGGGATCGCCAATGAGCTAGGCGATCCGAATGC
>NZ_RZSR01000033.1:0-14526 GCF_004023265.1 Mesorhizobium sp. M1A.F.Ca.IN.020.06.1.1 | reverse complement strand
GGGCTGAGGCCTGGCTTGGGATTATTGGAGACGAGGCATGGCAAAGACCAACTTGGAAGCCGAACCCGAAGCCGACCAGCCGGACGAGCAGCTCGACCGCGCCATCGAGGAATTGCGCGGCGTGCTGCGGGAGGAGGAGAACCGCCCCGACGCTGCCCTGCAGGCCGGCGCCAATTCCTCGATCATCATGACGATTCCGGTCGATGTGCAGATCATTCTGGGCAGCACCGAAATGCCGGTGTCGGAGCTGATGGCGCTGCAGAAGGGCTCGACGGTAGCGCTCAACCGCCGCATAGGCGAGCCGGTCGACGTGGTGGTCAACGGCCGCAGAATCGCGCGTGGCGAGATCACGGTGCTGGAACACGATCCGTCGCGCTTCGGCATCAGGCTTACCGAAATCAACGCTGCTACCAAGAGCGCCTGAGCATGGACGGCGAGAGCATTCACCGGCAGCGGAGCCATGCCCAATGACGTCGTTGACGCTGACGCGCCCGCAAAAGGCCGCCGCCATCCTGGTGGCGATGGGCAAGCCCTCGGCCAGCCGGCTGCTCAAATTCTTCAAGCAGGAGGAGCTGAAGGCGTTGATCGAGGGCGCGCGGCTGCTGCGCACCATTCCGCAAACCGACCTGGAGCGCATCGTTGCGGAATTCGAGGCCGAGTTCACCGAGGGCGCAGGCCTGCTCGACTCGGCGGACCGGATGGACACGATCCTCAACGAATCGCTGTCGCCGGAGGAAATGAGCGCCATCATGGGCGAGAAGAAGTTCGAGCCCGCTCCTGAGGGGCCGCCGCCGATCTGGCCGGATCTGGAAAAGCTCGAGCCGACGCGCCTGGGCACCTTCCTCGCCGGCGAACACCCGCAAACGTCCGCCATGGTGCTGTCGAAGCTTGCGCCGCAGACCGCGGCCAATGTGCTGCTGACGATGGAAAAGCCGATACGCAGCCAGATCATCAAGCGTATGGTGACGATGGCCAACATTCCGGATGCGGCAGCCAGGATCGTCGAGAACCAGTTGCGCGCCAGCGTGCTTTCGCAAAAAGCGACCAGGGACACCTCGGTCGGCCAGGAGCGCGTCGCCAGCGTTCTCAACGAGATGGCCAAGCCCGAGCTCGACGAACTCATGCAGGACCTGGAGGACGCCGGCACGCCGGATCTGGCCGGGGTCAGGTCGCGGCTGTTTGCCTTCGACGACTTGCCGCTGCTCGCCCAGAAGACGCGCGTGCTTCTGTTCGACGGACTGTCGACGGAGCTCGTCACACTAGCTTTGCGCGGCGCGCCGGCGGAGCTTACCGAATCCGTGCTGTCGGCGATCGGCGCTCGCTCGCGCCGCATGATCGAATCCGAGCTCGGACAGGGATCGGAAGGTATCGCGCTGGCCGACATCATGGCGGCGCGAAAGACGATCGCCGTGGCGACCATTCGTCTCTCGCGGCAGGGAGCGTTCGAGCTTCCCTCGATGCAGACCGCCGCCGAAGCCGCCTGACGATAGCGATGCGGTCAGGGCACCATGGCTGAGGCGGTCGACAAGGATTCCAAAACCGAGGAAGCCACAGAAAAGAAGATCCGCGACACGATCGAGCAGGGCAAGCTGCCTCACTCGCGCGAGACGGCGATCTTCGCTTCCTTCCTCGCCATACTGGTGTTCAGCGTCTTTTACGCCAAGGACGCCATCGTCAATCTCGGCATGTTCCTCGCCATGTTCCTGGAAAAGCCGGAAGCCTGGCCGATGGACACCGAGACCGACGTCATCGAGCTCTACAAGACCGTGCTGTTCGAAATCGGCCGCGCCGTCGTCAGCCTGCTGGTGCTACTGGTGGTCGCCGGCGTCGGCGCTTCGGTGTTCCAGAACATCCCGCAATTCGTCGGCGAACGGATCCGGCCGCAGCTGTCGCGCATTTCGATCGCCAAGGGCTGGAGCCGCCTGTTCGGCGTGCAGGGCTTTGTCGAATTCGCCAAGTCGCTGGCCAAGCTTGCCTTCGCCATCGCCGTGCTCGCCTTCACGCTGTCGGAAGATCACCGCAGGCTGCTCGCCGGCATGATCACCAACCCGGTGTCGTTCGGCATGGTCATCCGCGGCATCTTCGTCGACATATTGGTGGCGATCGTCTTCGTCATGGGGGCGGTCGCGGTCGCCGATATCGTCTGGTCGCGCTTCCACTGGCGGCGCGACCTGCGCATGACCAAGCAGGAAGTGAAAGACGAGCTGAAGCAGTCGGAAGGCGATCCGATCGTGAAGTCACGCCTGCGCTCGCTGGCGCGTGACCGGGCGCGGCGGCGCATGATGACGGCGGTGCCGCGCGCGACGCTCGTCATCGCCAATCCGACGCACTATTCCATCGCGCTGAAATATGTGCGCGAAGAGGACTCCGCTCCGCTGGTGCTCGCCAAGGGCCAGGATCTGGTGGCGCTAAAAATCCGCGAGATCGCGAGAGAGAACAACATTCCGATCTTCGAGGACGTGGCGCTTGCCCGCTCCATGTACAAGCAAGTTTCAGTTGATAGCGTGATCCCGTCGCAATTCTACCAGGCCGTCGCCGAATTGGTGCGGATCGTCTACTCGAAGAAGGCCGAGCGAAAAGTAACCCAATGATCGGACGCTGTTTCTATCCATGAACCGGCAACCACACGCCAATTCACGCGAGCAGATCGTCGCCAATGCCATCCAGGACGTGGTGGGCGAGCTGCGCCTGATCGAGGTCGCGGATTATATCGCCTTTATCCGGCTGGAGCATTTCGCCTGCCTGTCGGACCTGGTGGACTCGGCTGCGGAGCTCTATTTCCAGCCGGGCACGCTCAGGCTCGGTCATGGCGGCGAAGCGCATGTCGACTGGAGCGGCAGCCCGCGCATCGTGCTCGATCTCGAGCTTCGGCCGCGCGGCGTAACCGTCTATTTCCAGCTGATGCTGACCGGGCAGGGCACGTCCGTGATCGTCAATTACGTCTCTTTCGAGAAGCCGGGCGAGACGCCGGAGCACAACACCGCCCTGCTCGAGGACGCGATCGACGAGGCGCGCATCCGGAGGACCGAGCCGCTCGCTTTTCCCTGACGATGTTTCAGGTCTCGGCGCCTGGCCTGGGCGAGCTACTCGATCAGGCCAAGGCGCAGCGCCTTCGCGACCGCCTGGTTGCGGTTGACAGCGTTGAGCTTCTGCGTCGACTGGGTGAGATACTGGTTGGCGGTGTGCACCGACAGTTTCAGGAGCTTCGCGATCTCCTCGCTGGTGTTGCCGTTGGCGGTCAGCTTCAGGCATTCGAGTTCGCGCTTGGAAATGGCGCGCGTCCTGCCGGTTTCGCTTGGACGGATGCGGGCGACCGACGCAAACAGGGCAAAGCAGCGCGCGTGGATTTCACATAGCGTGTCGTCCGAAAGGGTCATATCCGGCCCCAGGAAGACGACCAGCCCGCACTGGCCGCGCTCCGCATGCACCGGAAAGGCGATGCCGTCGGTGCCGGGCGCGAGCGGCGCGGTCGGTTCGGACCATGCCAGGCTCTCCAACCTCTGCTGCGAAACGGCCATGCCGCTGTCGGCCCACCAGCGCGGCGTCGTCGAGATGCGGCTGTGGCGCACCATTTCCTCGCCGCTGGCGCCCGAGATGAATTTGGTGGTGAGGCCGGTCGACGGATAATCCGAATCGAAGCAGGCGACCAGGCGCGCTCGCTCCAGCGAGGGGCTGACGAAGAACAGTCCGAAACCAGAAGCGTTGATATCGACCGCGATCCAGCGGCAGCGGCGCACGGCGTCCGGAATGGTCACCGCGTGATGCGTCTCCGATCCGAGCGAGAAGGCGCCGAACGGATTGCGCTGCTCGTTGAAAAGGGCGGCAGCGGCCTCTTTGATCTGTGCGTGCTTCAAATGATGCCGCTCCTGATAGCGGTCGCAATCGCCATCGCGCGGTTCGAAGCCGCGAATTTCTGGATGGCATGCGTGATGTAGCTGTTGACGGTGTTCGACGAGACGCCAAGAATGAGGGCCACCTCGTCGGTGGTCTTGCCCTCCGATACCCAGAACAGGCATTCGCGCTCGCGGTCCGACAGCGGATCCTGCATGGATGCCGCGGCAATCAGTTGCGGGATGCTGGATAACGCGTAGCAGCATTTCAGTTGCGCCTTCATCAAGGCCGTAAGGTCGATCTTGGCGGGCTCGGCGGCGGAAAACAGCACGAAAAGGCGCTGGCGGCCGACATTCAACCTCAGCGAATAGATCTCGGCGTGGCCGAGCACATCGAGCAGCCGCGCTTCCTCGCCGCTCAGTAGCGCGCCGGCGTCGGGCGCATGCGCCGCGACCAATGGCTTGGGGCGCACGCCCGGCGCTGCCGTCAGCGGGCCGAGCGCGAGATTGGCAATCAGCCGCTTGCCGATCAACTCGATGGCGTCGAAAATCCAGTTCGACGACACGATACGCGCGTCGTTTCGATCCTGATCGTGCACCATGGCGACCAACATATAGCTGTCGGCGCCGATATCGGCTGAAAGCTGCATGAAGAAACTGGTGAGATCGCCGCGCGACGCCAGGCGCGAGCCTGAAGCGTCGGAATGAAGAAGCGCGGCGGGACTGCTCATTTTGATATTCTGACCGGAATCGATCCTTGCGCCCGGTGCTGGCATTGGCCAGCGCTCGGACCCGAAACGCGTCACGTTTACGAAGACACACCCACGGGCGCGCACAGCGCCCAACCGAGCCGAATCCTTACAGGGAACGCGAAGCCGTCCGCGTCTGGTACCGGCAGGACGCCGGAACTTGAGACTTTGGGTGGTCGCCGCGCCCCCCGTGGACCGGCTGATTCGGGTCTAATCTACCCGCAGATGAATCCGACATCAAACGCGATTTGACAAAATCGAATCCGCTGGACTCTTGTTGCGACTCAGCGGCTGCTCATCGCGTTGCTTGGGGGTGGCTTCAGAGCTGAATCGAGCCGATTTCTCGGTTGACGTCCGTTGCAGGCGGAAGCGCGTCCTTTCAATCAGATATGGCTCAGCGGTCCTCGAAGCCGGTCAGCACGCCGACGGCGTTGATGCCGATTTCCTCAACCGCGTAGCCGCCTTCCATGACGAACAGCGTCGGCAGGCCGAGCTTGGCGATGCGCCGGCCGATCTTGGGATAGTCTTCGCTCTTCAGCTTGAACTGGCTGATCGGATCCTTCTCGAAGGTGTCGACGCCGAGCGAGACCACGACCACGTCCGGCGCATAGGCGGCAAGCTTGGCACAGGCGTCTTCCAGCGCTGCGTTCCAGCCGTCCCAGTTGGTGCCGAAGGGCATCGGGTAGTTGACGTTGAAGCCTTCGCCTTCATCCTCGCCGCGCTCGTCGGCATGGCCGAGGAAGAAGGGGTACTCGACCATCGGATCGCCATGCAGGTTGAGCACCTGGACGTCGCCGCGGCGATAGAAAATCTCCTGCGTGCCATTGCCGTGGTGGTAATCGACATCGAGGATCGAGACACGGCTTGCGCCCTGGTCGCGGAACCATTGCGCGACGACGGCGGCGTTGTTGATGAAGCAGTAGCCGCCCATGAAGGCAGCGCCGGCGTGGTGGCCGGGCGGGCGGCAGAGCGCGAAGGCGGTCCGCTCGCCGCCCTTGACCAGGGTGGCCGCCGTCAGCGCGACGTCATAGGATGACTTGATCGCCTTCCATGTGCCTTCGACGAAAGTGGCGCCGGCATCGAAGGAATAGTAGCCGAGCAGGGCGTCGATGCGCTTCGGCGGGACATCGCCGCGCAGGCCGCGCGTCGGCCAGGTGAAGCCCATCGCCGAGCCCTTGAAGCCGGCGGCGACCCATTCCGGCCAAACCGTCGGCAGGAAATCGATGTAGTGCGCTTCATGCACGCGCTTGGCGGCGGCAAGGTCGTGCTCGACCGGCCCGATGATCGGCCCCAGCTTCTCGCTTTCCACCCTTGCCTTGATGAATTCGGCCCGCGAGGGCTTCTCGAAACCCGGCACAATCGCCGAGGTGACCAATTCCATCTGGCCGGCGTGACCGGCGTGAAGCGGTGAAAAAACTGTCTTCATTTTGGGAGTTGGCTCGCTGTTCGAGTTCTGGTTTCGGGGCCTCAAACAGCTTTGTGGCAGAGAGTTCCGGCGCCGCCAAGGGGCATTTCAGTTTGTCGTTCGGGCCAGCATGGGACGGCTTGCCAGACGCCAATACTCTGCTAGCCTAGGCACAAATGGGAGAAAATGATGCCGCAAACGGCCGATCTTATCGTCGAGAACGCCAGCATATTGACGATGGATCCGGATACCCCCGCCGCCCAGGCCATTGCCATCAAAGGTGATAAGATAATTGCGATCGCAGATCGCGATAGCGTCCGCGACTGCAAAGGCCCTGCCACTCGTGTCGTCGATGCTCAGGGCGGCTCCGTCCTGCCGGGCTTCATCGAAGCGCACATGCATTTGTTCGGCGGCGCGGCCGAGCTCGACAATCTGCATCTGGCAGGCGTGCAGGGCTTCGACGCGCTTCGCGACGCGATCCGGGGCTTTGCGGCGAAGCGTCCGAAAGCCGGGCTGCTGCTCGGCGCCGGTGTAGACTATGCGATCCTGCCCGAGCCGGTGACCCGCCATCACCTCGACCGTATCATTCCCGACCGGCCCTTCGCCATGTCGGCCTCCGACCATCACACGATGTGGGCAAACACCAAGGCGCTGGAAGAGGCCGGCCTGCTGCATGGCAAGCAGGTGGGACCAGGCAACGAAATCGTCATGGGCGCGGACGGACTTGCCGCCGGCGAGTTGCGCGAAGGCGAGGCGTTCGGTCCCGTGCTCGACCATTTCGGCGCGAACCGGACACGGCTCGGCCTCGAAGGTGCGGAGCCGGATCCCTATCCGTCGGCAGCGGAGCTTGCCGCCGACGGCGATCTCATGCACCGCGGGCTCGAGTGGTGCGCAAAGCACGGCATCACTTCGATCCAGAACATGGACGGCAACCTCTACCAGCTCGAGCTGCTCGCCGGGCTGCAAGAGGAAGGACGGCTCATCTGCCGCACCAAGATCCCGTTCCACTTCAAGAATTTCATGAAGCTGGACATGCTGGAAAAAGCCTCGCGCATGGCGGCGGCGTACAATTCCGAGTGGCTGTCGTCCGGCATGGTCAAGGTCTTCTACGACGGGGTGCTGGATTCCTGGACCGCGGTGATGGTCGACGATTATGCCGACCGTCCGGGCTGGCGCGGCGAGCCGCTTTTTTCCCCCGAGCATTTCGCCGAGGTTGCGGTCGAAGCCGACAGGCGCGGCCTGCAGATCGCCGTTCATTCGATCGGAGACGGAGCGGTGCGCGCCGTGCTCGACGGTTACCAGGCGGCAGCGAAGAAAAACGGCAGGCGCGACAGCCGGCACCGCATCGAGCACATCGAAGTGATCACCCCGTCCGATGTGCCGCGTTTCGCCGAGCTCGGCGTGCTCGCCTCGATGCAGCCGCCGCATCCGCCGGGCGCGATGAATTTCCCGCTGGAGCCGACGATCTCGCGCATTGGCCATGATAAGTGGCCGCTGAGCTATGCCTGGCGCACCTTGAAGAATGCCGGCGCGCGGGTCGTCTTCGCATCCGACTGGCCGGTCTCGCCGGTTGACCCGATCCTGGGCATCCAGGCGGCGGTCTTGCGCAAACCTTGGGCAGAAGGCCTGCCGGACCAGAGCTTCTCGCTGCATGAAGCGATTGCCGGCTACACGGTCGAAGGCGCCTATGCCGAGTTCATGGAACACCGCAAGGGGCGCCTGAAGCCCGGATACCTCGCCGATATCGTGGTTTTGTCGGCCGATATCGAGAAGACGGCGCCGGAGGCGCTGCACACCGTGCGGCCGGTCACCACCATCTGTGGCGGCAAGATCACTTTCCAAGCTTAGGATTGACTAGGCCTGAGGCTGGCATGGGTATTGCGTTAAAAAAACGAGTAGCAGCTCCGCAGTTGCCAAGCCGGTCGGCTTATGGTGACAATCAAACAGGAACGCACCTGCCGCCAAGAGCAGGCTCTCTCAATGGGGTAATCGTGCCGGAACAACCGGGTAAGAACGCGATCGAAGTTCGCGGCGTACGAAAAGTATTTGGAACCGGTGAAAACCAGGTAGCCGCTCTCGACACGGTGTCCGTCTCGATCCGCGAGAACGAGTTTTTCACGCTGCTCGGCCCGTCCGGATGCGGAAAGACGACGCTTTTGAGACTGATTGCCGGCTTCGATTTCCCAAGCGCCGGCGACATCATGCTGCACGGCCAGGACATCGCGCCGCTGCCGCCGTTCAAGCGACCCGTCAACACCGTCTTCCAGAGCTACGCGCTCTTCCCGCACATGACGGTGGCGCAGAACATCGGCTTCGGTCTGGAGATGCTCGGCAAGCCCAAGGGCGAAATCGAGGCACGGGTCGCTCAGATGCTGAAACTGGTCAAGATGGAGGCGCTCAAGGCGCGCCGCACCAGCCAGATCTCGGGCGGCCAGCAGCAGCGCGTCGCGCTCGCCCGGGCGCTCGCGCCACAGCCGAAGGTGCTCTTGCTCGACGAGCCGCTCTCGGCGCTCGACTACAAGCTGCGCAAGGAGATGCAGATCGAACTGAAGCGGCTGCAGCACGAGACCGGCATCACCTTCATCTTCGTCACCCACGACCAGGAAGAAGCGCTGACCATGTCAGACCGGATCGCGGTGATGTCGGCCGGCAAGATCCTCCAGGTCGGCACGCCGCGCGACATCTATGATCGCCCCGCCGAGCGCTTCGTGGCCGACTTCATCGGCGAGAGCAATTTCCTCAAGGGCGAAGTGAAAAGCGTGGCCGATGGGCGCGCCACCGTCAGGCTCTCGTCCGGCGCGGAAATCCCGGCATCGCTGCCGGAAGGTTTCACGCCGTCGGTTGGCGTTACGCTGGTGGTGCGGCCGGAGCACGCTCAGATCGGTCCGGCGGACGCCAACGCTTCGCTCAGGGGCACGGTCGAGAACGTCGTCTATCTCGGCACTGACACGCATTTCCATCTCAAGCTCGACGACGGCAGTGCCTTTATCGTGCGGCGGCAGAACAGCCGCGGAGGCGGCGAAGCGCTGGCGCCGGGCAGCCGCGCGGGCGTCGCGATTGGCGCGAATGCCGCTCAAGCGCTGAAGGATTAGGGACTTCCATTCATGGCCAACGCCGAGGAAATTGCTCGCGCCGCCGACGCTAGGGACATACGCGACCGCTGGCTGCTCTCGGCGCCGGCGCTCGTCATCATCCTCCTGGCCGCCATCGGGCCGCTTTTCGTCATGTTGGCCTATTCCTTCATGCTGAAGGGCGACTATGGCGACGTGCAGGTCGGCACGTTCTCGCTGGACGGATGGACATCGGTCCTGTTCCAGCGTGACATCTTCGACGACACGCTGGGTCTGGCAGACGCGCATCTGACCATCTTCTGGCGTTCGATAAGCCTTTCGTTCTACACCACCGTGCTGACGTTGCTCTTCGGCTTTCCTACGGCTTATTTCATCGCCACGCGACCGCCGAAAACGCGCGAGGTTTGGGTTTTCCTCGTCACCATTCCGTTCTGGACGAACCTCCTGATCCGCACCTTCGCCATGCAGCAGGTGATCCGCAACGAAGGGCTGGTCAACACGGCCTTGATGTCGCTCGGCATCATCAAGCAACCGCTGCAGATCATGAATACCGACGCCGCCATCCTGCTCGGCATGATCTATATCTACCTCCCTCTGATGGTGCTGCCGATCTACGCCTCGATGGAGAAGCTCGACTTCAGGCTGGTCGAGGCCGGATATGACCTCTACGCGGGTCGCTGGCAGGTCCTGCGCCGCATCATCTTCCCGCTGATCAAGCCCGGCGTCATCGCCGGCTCGATACTGGTCTTCATTCCCTCGCTCGGGGCCTATGTCATTCCGCGGGTGCTGGGCGGCGGCAAGAACATGATGCTCGGCAACCTGATCGAACTGCAGTTCGGCGCGGGTCGTAACTGGCCTCTGGGCGCGGCCATTTCGATTACGCTCATGGTGCTGGTGATGATCGCGCTCCTGTTCTACGTGCGCAACGCATCCCGTTCGGAGGGTGTCCATGGCTAAGCGTCCGTTCGACATCCAGGCGCAGCCCGGCTTCGGCTTCATGGCGCTTCTGACCTTCTTCGCGCTCTATCTGCCGATCGCGGCGCTCGTCGCCTATTCGTTCAACGCGGCGGATTCGCTTTCGCGCTGGGATGGCGTCTCACTACGCTGGTTTATTTCGGCCTGGCACAATTCGGCCGTGCAGGATGCCTCCGTCCGCTCGCTCGTGCTGGCGGTCTCGGCCGCCGCGCTGTCGACGATCGCCGCCACCATGGCTGCGCTGGCCACGACCCGCACGCGGCCCTATCCCGGCCTCACCTTCAAGTACGCCTTCATCAACCAGCCGCTGATGGTGCCGGAGATAGTCACCGGCGTCGCGCTCCTGATCGTGTTCTCGCGCATCAAGGTCTGGACCGGTTACTCAGGGCTCGGCTACCTGATCGCCGCGCACACCGCCTTCTGCATCCCGTTCGCCTACCTGCCGATCCGGGCGCGGCTGGAGAGCATGGACCTGACGCTAGAGCGCGCAGCCGCTGACCTATACGCCACGCCTTGGAAAGCCTTCCGCTTTGTGACGCTGCCGCTCTTGAGGCCGGCCATCATCGCGGGCTTCATGCTCGCCTTCGTCATTTCGCTGGACGACGTGGTCATCACCGAATTCGTAAAGTCCGGCGGGCAGGATACGCTGCCCACCTACATGCTCGGCCAGTTGCGGCGCGAAACGAGCCCGGAAATCAATGCGATCGCCACGCTATTCCTGGCGCTGTCGGTGGTGCTCGTAACTGCGTTCTACTTCGTCAATCGGCGCAAGCCATGACTAACGATTGCCAAACGGGAGAATAGCAATGAAAAGGAAGATAGCGGCCGCTACGGCGGTATTCGCATTGTTCGCTTTTGCGGGCAGTGCGTATGCGGAAGGCGAACTCAACATCTTCAATTGGGGCGACTACACCAGCCCCGAGATGATCAAGAAGTTCGAGGATGCCTACAAGGTCAAGGTGACGATCACCGACTACGACTCCAACGACACCGCGCTAGCAAAGGTACGCGCCGGTGGTCACGGCTTCGACATTGTGGTGCCGTCGGCCAACTACGTGCCGATCTGGGTGAAGGAAGGGCTTCTGCTCGAGGCCCGGCCCGACCAGATGGAGAACTTCAAGAATGTCGACGAGCGCTGGGTGAACGTTCCCTGGGACCCGGGCCGTCACTATACGGTTCCGTGGCAGTGGGGCCTGACCGGTATTGGCGTCAACACAAAGGTCTATAGCGGCGACATCAACACCTCGGCCATCTTCCTCGACCCGCCGAAGGAACTGGTCGGCAAGATCAACGTCGCGCCGGAAATGAACGACGTTCTGTTCGCCACCATCAAGTATCTGGGCGGCGACTGGTGCACGGACGACAAGGAACTGCTCAAGAAAGTGCGCGACAAGCTAGTGGAGGCCAAGCCGAAATGGCTGGCCATGGATTACAGCGTGACCGAGAAGCTACCGGCCGGCGACTACTCGGCCGTGTACTACTGGAACGGCGCCATCATGCGCTCGCGCATCAAGAACCCCGACATCAAGTTCGGCTACCCGAAGGAGGGCTTCCCCTTTTTCATGGATAGTGTTGCCATCCTGAAGGATGCAAAGAATGTCGAGAACGCCAAGTTGTTCATGAACTTCATCATGGATCCCGAGAACGCCGCCATGATCTCCGCCTTCGCCAAATATGCCAATGGTATCAAGGGTTCGAAGGCGTTCATGCCAGCCGACATGAAGGATGCGCCCGAACTGGTGGTACCGCCGGAACTGGAGAAAGCGGGCGAGTTCCTCACCCCCTGCTCGCCCGAGGTGCAGCAACTCTACACGCGCATCTGGACGGACGTTCAGAAATAGCGGCACTCCGCCTTCTTCCCGCGCGAACGGGAAGAAGGCGGAGCCACTCGAAAGGCCCATTCGGGGGCTTATCGCCCGCCGTGCTGACCGCTCCTCATCCAAGTGAGTGGAAGACGGCAGGCGGCGATAGGGAAATTCTCATGACATCTTACCGCAACTCCGATCCGCGGCCGCCGATCATGCAGGGCTCGCCACCGGCCATGGCTCTGCCGAAGCTCGACTGGGATCGGCCACCGTGGAACCGCTGGGCCTTCCAGCACGTGCGTGAGTTTTTGCCGACCGTCGAGGTCTGGCGCGGCCAAGGTCATCGCCGTCGGCTCGATCGCGCCGAGGTCGATCTCGATGACCTGGCGGTGGCGGATAGCGAGGGCCGTCCGACAACGCTCGCGGGCCTGCTCGATGAGACCTACACGGACGGTTTGCTGGTGTTGAAGGACGGCAGGGTCGCCTATGAGCGCTACTTCAACGGCATGGACGAACGCACGCTGCATCTGTCGCAGTCGATGGCAAAGTCGGTCACCGGATCGGTGTTCGGCATCCTGGTCGGGCGCGGCCTGATCGACCCGGCCAGGCTGGTGACCGATTATCTTCCGGAGCTCGGCGAGACCGCCTGGACCGGGGCCACCGTGCAGCAAGTGCTCGACATGACGACCGGCGTGCGCTTCTCGGAAGAGTACACGGATCGCTATTCCGAGATCGGTCAGGTCGATGTCGCCACCGGCTGGAAGCCGATCCCGCCGGGCAGCGATCCTGATTTCCGGTGGCCCGCGCATCTGTTCGAGCTGATCCTGCGCCTGAAGGACAAGGTGCGCGAACATGGCGAGGCCTTCGAATACCGCTCGATCGAGACCGATGTGCTTGCCTTCATCATGGAGCGGGTGAGCGGCAAGCGCCTGGCGCAGCTGGTCTCGGAAGAACTCTGGCAAAAGCTCGGCGCCGACGAGAGCGCCTGTTTCACAGTCGACAGCGCCGGCTATGCGCTGGCCGATGGCGGCTTCAACGCGACGCTGCGCGATTATGGCCGCTTCGGCCAGTTGATCCTCGACAATGGCGGCGGAGTCATCCCTGCCGAGTGGATCGAGGCGACGCGCAGCGGCAAGCACGGACCGGACTTCAGCCCGAGCCTTCCGGACGGCAGCTACCGCAACCAGTTCTGGATCGAGGATCCACGCTCTCGCGCACTGATGTGCAAGGGCGTGTTCGGCCAGATGATCCATATCAGCTGGGAGCACAGGATGGTCGTCGTGAAGCTTTCGACCTATCCGGATTTCCTCAACGCCGCCTATTCGGTGGCGACGCTTAAGGCCGTGCACGCCATAGCCGCCGCGCTAGGCTGAAAGTCAGAGATAGACGTCCGGGAGACAATCGTGACCGGCAACACCGCGTTCGAGACCAAATACGGCTTTGCCCGCAAGGATGTGCGGCTCGATAATTGGCGGCTGAGGCCGTTCAGCCAATGGTCGTTCCAGAATGTCGGCGAACTGGTGCCGAGCGTCCACGTTGCCGCCGCGCCCGGCGGCGAGGAAGAGGTGAAATCGCTCGGCGCGCTGCTCGAGGAGAAAGTCACCTTGGCCGGCGGCGCCGAAACAGTCGAAGCATTCCTGAAGCGCTCCGACACTGACGGGCTGACGATCCTGAAGGGCGGCAGGCTGGTCGGCGATTGGTCGGCCCCGCATATGGCGTTCGGTCAGCGCCACATCATCTTTTCGATCAGCAAGTCGGTGACGGCGATCCTCGCCGGCATCCTGCAAGGCGAGGGAGTGTTCGACCCGGAAGCGCCGGTGACAGAATACATCCCCGAAGTCAAGGGCTCGGCCTATGGCGATGCGAGCGTGCGCAATGTGCTCGACATGACGGTCAGCCTCGACTTCGAGGAGGCCTATCTCGATCCGGAAAGCGCCTTCGCCCGCTATCGCCGCGCGACACTGTGGAATCCGGGCGGCGGGTCGGAAAGCCTCGCTGCGTTTCTGTTGACGTTACCGCGCCTCGCCGAGCCGCATGGGCAGACCTACCGTTATCGCTCACCCAATTCGGATATGCTGGGCATCCTGGTGGAGCGGGCATCCGGCAAACGCGTCAGCGACTTGCTCAGCGAGAAACTGTGGCTGCCGCTGGGCGCCGCGAGCGAGATGTCGGTGACCGTCGACATGGAAGGCACGGCGCGTACCGCCGGCGGCATGTCGATGACGCCGCGCGACCTTGCCCGCATCGGCGAGATGATGCGACAGGGCGGCACGGCCAATGGCCGCCGCATCGTGCCGGAGGCTTGGGTGCATGACACGGTTGCCAGCGGCGGCAGCCATGAAGCGTGGCGGCGCGGTACGATGGTGTTCCTCTTCCCTAAGGGCCGCTACCGCAACAAATGGTACCAGATGGGCACGCCAAGCGGCGCCTTCTGCGGCATCGGCATTCACGGCCAGTGGATCTACGTCAACCCGAGCGACGAGGTGGTCATCGCCAAGATGTCGTCGCAACCGGAACCGGTCGACGATCAGCTTGATCTCGATGTAGTCGCCTTCTTCGAGGCCCTGAGCCGGATGGTTTGAGCCGTTCGGCTGGTCTTTCCTCGCAGCTCTTTCCTGTGGAGCTTTCCTGTCGGGTGGAGACAGCGCGGTTGGCGCAGCCGTCGTCCCGGCCTATTGTCGCCGCTCTTTT
>NZ_RZSR01000341.1:0-5544 GCF_004023265.1 Mesorhizobium sp. M1A.F.Ca.IN.020.06.1.1 | reverse complement strand
GAAAAAAAAAAAGATTCCGAAAATCTCCGGTTGCAGGATTTAGCGCCCGTTGATGAAGAGATTGGAGGGCGCCGTGCCAGCCTTCGGCTTCTCCACCATGCCGGTGATGCGAAAACCGTGATGGGTGTCCTCGCCACGGCCGACGATGCCGTATTTATGGGCCTCGGCCGGGTCGCATTCCTGTACGGCGATGATGTTGTTCCCGGTCTCGGCATAGAGTTCGACCATATCCTTCATGCAGCTTTTTTCCGACTGCATGATCATGTCGGGCAAAAGCAGCGCGAACGGTTCGTCACCGACCAGCTCACGCGCGCACCAGACGGCATGGCCAAGCCCCATCGGCACCTGCTGGCGGGTGAAGCTGGTCTGGCCCGGCGCTGGCTGCAGCCGCTGCAGGCGGGCGAGCTGGTCGTCCTTGCCGCGCTGGGCGAGCGTATCATAGAGCTCGAACTGGACGTCGAAGTGATCCTCGATGACCGCCTTGTTGCGCCCGGTCACGAAAATGAAATGCTCGATGCCGGCGTCGCGCGCCTCGTCGACCACATATTGAATGACCGGCCGGTCGACGACCGTTAGCATCTCCTTCGGGATGGCCTTGGTGGCCGGAAGAAACCGTGTGCCGAGACCGGCGACCGGGAAAACTGCCTTGCGAACTCGCTTCATGCTCCACCCATCCGTTTAAGCCCATTATCCGCGCGGCCATCCGCTCCGCAATCCCCCCGAACATTTTCGCGCCGGAATGTTGAATTATCCGAGCGGATGGCTTGAAAATCGAAAGTTAAAGCACCGACCTCTCTTTTCGTTCCTAATGGCACCTATGGTAAACTAAATACTAACCGGCTTCGGCGTTGAATGATCCTTCCTAATTTTGATGAAGGAGGAAAAGGATGTCCGTTCGCAACAGCGCAAGGCGCCTGGCGGCATTTTTGACGGCCGCGGGCCTCACGCTTGCCTTGCTGATGCCCGCCGGACCCGCTTTCGCCGATGCGGGTTTCCGCCAGTGGGTCGCGGGCTTTCGTGCCACCGCGGTTTCGGGCGGCGTTTCCGGCGCAGTCTACGACAGGGCCATGAGGGGCATCGAGCCCGACCCGGTCGTGCTGGAAAAGGCCCGCACCCAGCCGGAATTCACCGCCCCCGCCTGGGATTATTTCGACAACCGGGTGCATGACCAGTCGGTGACCAATGGTCAGGCAATGGCGCGCAAATGGAAGCCATGGCTGGATCGGATCGAGGCACGGTTCGGTGTCGATCGCCATATCCTTCTCGCCATCTGGTCGATGGAATCGAACTATGGCGAGATCCTCAAGCGCGACGACATCATGCGCAATGTCATCCGTTCGCTGGCGACCCTTGCCTATGGCGACCCGAAGCGCTCGAAATATGCCCGAACCCAGCTGATCGCGGCGCTGAAGATCCTGCAGACCGGCGACATCGACGAAAGCCATCTCATGGGTTCCTGGGCGGGCGCGATGGGTCAGACCCAGTTCATCCCGACCAGCTATCAGCACTACGCGGTGGACATGGACGGCAATGGCCGGCGCGACATCTGGAATTCGATACCCGACGCGTTGGCGACTGCCGCCAATCTGCTCAGGAAGAACGGCTGGCAGGCCGGCAAGACCTGGGGCTATGAAGTGACCTTGCCGCCGGGCAAGCTGCCGGCCGGATCGAAGACGCTGGCGCAGTGGCAGGCGCTCGGGGTCGCCAGGGCCAACGGCAAGCCGTTCAGGAACCTGAGCGACAAGGCGACGCTCAAGGTGCCGGACGGCAGGGGCGGACCGGCCTTCCTGATGATCAGGAATTTCTCGGTCATCAAGGCTTACAACAATGCCGACAAATATGCTTTGGCCGTCGGCCTGCTCGCCGACGAAATCGCCGGTGGCACCGGGCTTGTGCAGGACTGGCAGCGGCCGTTCACCAAGCTCAGCTTCGAGCAACGGCAGGAACTGCAGAAGCGGCTTTCCGAGCACGGTTATTATGACGGCAAGTTCGACGGGAAGATCGGCGAGGGGTCGAAGGCCGCCATCATGGCCTACCAGGCGAAGGTAGGCTTGAGCCAGGATGGCTATCCGAGCCTGGAAGTGCTGAAATGGCTCCGGAAGCAATAGAGCCGCCGATGGCGTCAAGCATCCTTTCAAAAGCGGAAAGGATGCTGTAGCGCTGCGGCCTGCGCATGACTTGCCGGCTTTTTGCGTTGTCATGCGCCAAGGATGGAGACTTTCATTGGTTACGGTCGCGCGTGTCTGGCTGATCGTTCGCCGCCTGCCGATTCTCGTCCTGGCCATCGCCGTGCTTGCCGTCGCCGGCTCGAGCGCCTTTCATACCCCGGCTTTCGCGCAGGAAGACGGAAACCGCGGCTGGTCGCTGCGCGATCTTCTTTTCCCGCGCCGCGGCGAGCGCATTGAACCTCCTGCCAATGTCCAGCCGGTGAGGCCGAAGCCGAAGGCCAGAAAACCCAAGCCGCGCCCGCCGGCCGAGCCGGAGGCGCCGGTCGTCGAAAAGGCGCCGGATGCGCGCGTCGTGCTGGTGGTCGGCGATTTTCTGGCGGGCGGGCTCGCCGAGGGTCTGGACGTCGCCTTCGCCGACAATCCGGCGGTCAGGATCGTTTCGCGCAGCAACGGCTCGTCGGGCTTCGTGCGTGACGATTTCTACAATTGGCCGGTCGAGATCAAGTCTCTGATCGAGACGGAGAAGCCGTCCGTCGTGGTGGTCATGCTTGGCTCCAACGACCGCCAGCAGATGCGCGTCGGCGACGTCCGCGAGCAGCCGCGCTCCGAGAACTGGACCAAGGAATACGAGCACCGCACCGATGCGCTGGGCAAGGCCATTCAGGATGCAAAGGTGCCGTTCCTGTGGGTCGGCATGCCGGCGTTCGGGGCGGCAAAAATGACCTCGGACATGCTCGCCTTCAACGACATCTATCATTCAGCCGCACAGACCCATGGCGGCGAGTTCGTCGATGTCTGGGACGGCTTCGTCGACGAGAACGGCGCCTTCGTCACCTCCGGTCCGGACATCAACGGCCAGCCGGTGCGCCTGCGCTCCGACGACGGCATCAATGTGACCAAGGCCGGCAAGCGCAAGCTTGCCTTCTACACCGAAAAGCCGCTGGCCAAGATCCTCGGGCTGGCGGCACCCGGAAGCGTCACCACGGTTTCCGCGCCGGCGGGCGCTCCGGTCGAGGTGTCGAAGCCTGCCGCGGCCCCTGTCATCGTCGACCGCACCGCGCCGATGCTGCTCAGCGACCCCGCGCTCGACGGCGGGACCGAGCTGCTGGGTGCCGCACCGCCAGCCAAGGCCGATCCGAATCTTCCAGGCGAAAAGCTGACCGTCGAGGGCAAGGCGCCCGTCGCCTCGCCCGGCCGAGCCGACGATTTTTCCTGGCCGCCGAAGACGCCAACCGCTTCATCGGAGACCTCGACAGCGGTGCGTCGGTAGGGCCGCAACGGAAGAGCCCATCGTGGCTGCAGGTAGCCTCAGCGGGGGAGTACGCTAGACCCCATCAGCGCCTCGTCGATCGCCCGCGCTGCCTGGCGGCCTTCGCGGATCGCCCACACCACCAGCGACTGGCCGCGACGGACGTCGCCCGCGGCATAGAGCCTGTCTATGCTGGTTCTGTAGTCGCGGTCGTCGGCCTCGACGTTCCGCGAGCGGCGGCTGTCGGTGACCATTTTTATCTCGCCGTCCAGCTCCTTCATGACCCCATCATTCGCCGGACCGGCAAAGCCGATGGCGATGAAGGCGAGATCGGCGCGGATGACGAACTCGGTGCCGGCGATCGGCTTGCGCTTCTCATCGACCTCGCAGCAGCGGACGCCAGTCAGCTGTCCGTCCTCGCCGATGAATTCGAGGGTCGCCACCTGGAATTCGCGCTCCGCGCCCTCGGCTTGCGAGGAAGACGTGCGCATCTTCGTCGCCCAGTAAGGCCAAACGGCGAGCTTGTCTTCCTTCTCCGGCGGCTGCGGACGGATGTCGAGCTGCGTCACGCGCACCGCGCCCTGCCGGAAGGCGGTGCCGATGCAGTCGGACGCGGTGTCGCCGCCGCCGACGACGACGACATGCTGCCCGCCGGCGATGATCGGATGTGACGGCCAGGCCACCGATTGGATCGGCTCGCCACCGACGCGGCGGTTCTGCTGCACGAGATACGGCATGGCGTCATAGACGCCGCTGAGATCGTCGCCCGGAATGTTGGCCGGGCGCGGCGTTTCCGAGCCGCCGCAATAGAGCACGGCGTCGTGCTCGGCGAGGAGCTCGGCAACCGGCTTGTCGACGCCGACGTTGACGCCGCAATGGAAACTCACGCCCTCGCCCTGCATCTGCTCGATGCGGCGATCGATGTAATGCTTCTCGATCTTGAAGTCGGGAATGCCGTAGCGCATCAGCCCGCCCGGCCGGCTCTCGCGCTCATAGACATGCACATCGTGGCCGGCGCGGCCGAGCTGCTGGGCGGCGGCCATGCCGGCCGGCCCGGAGCCGATGACGGCAACCCGCTTGCCGGTCTTCTTTTCCGGCGGGTAGGGCCGGATGTGGCCGGTCTCATAGGCCTTGTCGGCGATCGCCTGCTCGACCGTCTTGATGGCGACCGGAATGTCCTCGAGGTTCAGCGTGCAGGCTTCCTCGCAAGGCGCCGGGCAGATGCGGCCGGTGAACTCCGGGAAATTGTTGGTCGAATGCAGGTTGCGGATCGCGCTGTCCCAGTCGCCATTGTAGACGAGGTCGTTCCAGTCCGGGATCTGGTTGTGGATCGGGCAGCCGGTCGGCCCATGGCAAAACGGGATGCCGCAATCCATGCAGCGCGCGGCCTGTTTCTCGACCTCCTTGTCCGACATCGGCAGCGTGAATTCGCGGAAATGCCGGATGCGATCCGAGGCAGGCTGGTACTTCTGCACCTGCCGGTCGATTTCGAGAAACCCTGTTACCTTGCCCATAGTCCAGTCCCTGCTGTCCGAAGGCGCGCTCGAAAGTCTAGCTTGTCGGCGCACCCGTTAACCTCATAAGGCCGCCGTGGCAACCTTGGTCCGAGGTCAGGATTGTTGGTGAGGATGCCGGCCGGGCGATTACCTCCCCGGCCGTGCCCAAAGCCTATTCCGCCGCCACGCTCATGCGCATGCGCTCCATCTCGATCAGCGCGCGGCGATACTCGACCGGCATGATTTTCCGGAATTTCGGCCGGAAGCTTGCCCAATTGTCGAGGATCTCGCGGCCGCGCACCGAGCCCGTGTAATGGACGTGGTTCGAGATCAGCTGATAGAGCCGCTCCTCGTCATGGCTGGTCATGTCGCCGGAGACGTCGACGCGTCCCTTATGGTCGAGGTCGCCGCCATGATGGAGCAGCTTCTCCATCAGGTCGTCCTCTTCCGGAACGGGCTCCAGCTCGACCATCGCCATGTTGCAGCGTTCGGCGAAATCGCCCTTCTCGTCGAGCACATAGGCGACGCCGCCCGACATGCCGGCGGCGAAGTTGCGGCCCGTTTTGCCGATGACCACGACGATGCCGCCGGTCATGTATTCGCAGCCATGGTCGCCGACGCCTTCGACGAC
>NZ_RZSR01000340.1:0-5572 GCF_004023265.1 Mesorhizobium sp. M1A.F.Ca.IN.020.06.1.1 | reverse complement strand
ACCGAATATTGTGTGACGGAGTCATGAATACATGAAGACGAGTTGAAGAGCGGCCACCGCCCTTTCAAGCGCCGAGAGCAGACGTTTGCCAGAGCTCATTCATAAGAAAGGCAGATGACCCAATATCGACACGGTATTTGCTTCTGGCCCGCGTTGAGTAGATTGGAATGTAAACGACAGTTCAACGATTGAGCGAATGCCTCTTCCTCGCCACTAAAGTGACTTGGGGACGTCGTCGCCGTGACGGGAAGGATTTCAGTGGAACCGTTGCGTCAGCAGCGCGTCCGAACCGATCGAGTCATTTTGGCAGCTTCCCGACCTCGCGAATGAGGTTCCAAAGGAGTTTCTTCAGCGTATGTATACTGGGTTAATCTGTTCCACTGCGACGGTCATCCGCATCGTTGGTTGTCGACCCAATGCGAAGGTGCACGCCAGTGAGCTATGCTGCGATGTCGGCCGTCACTGAGTATCACTGTTCCGCCCTGGCCGCCGGGCGGGTTGCCGCGCCGCGGTGCGCTCGCCTCTTGGACAGCGAGCGGTTCTCGCAAATGCTCAATGAGAGGAATTTGGATGGGTGCGGGTCATTCGAGGACACGCCAGGCCAGGGTCTCGGCAGCCACGAGCTTAAGTCGGAAGAACGCAGCGCCGGGTCGCCGGCTCGTCAAAACATGCTCCATTTCCCTGGACACACTTCGCACAGCGCCGCCATCCTAAGAAACCGTCTCGATATTGAGGAAGCGAGCGAGCAGGGAGCGCCGCCAGGATCAGCCATAGTCGTCAAATTTGCGGACGCGATAGCTCATCGCATTTTGGTGGGCGCAGACGAGGTCGACAACAGCACGGTACAAATCGTGCTTCGGGGGGAGTTGCTCGGCGATGCGCAAGTGACCATCAGCTTTCGGCATGATACCTTGCGAGTATTCATCGAATCCGAGCGCCTTTGGGCCCTCCTGCAGTTCCAGGGCTATGCCTTTGCTCGCGATTTGTCCGCTCGGCTCGGGATGCGGATTCTGGTTGCGGTGAGTACCCACAGTTCAACTCCGAAGGAACAGGACAACAACCGAGGGTCTCACCGGATCGAGCCAGTTCTTCATTATGCAGTCGGGAAGGGCACGTGATCGATCTTCGTTGCTATAGTTCGAGAGAGGCCGCCAACATTTCGCTTCTTGCAACTCGCTTGCCGGCCACTTTCAACCTCGCCGGCATCAACGTGGCAGCCATCATGCCCGATGCGACACCACCGGACGTTCCAGTGGATTGCCGCCGGTTCATGGTACGCCTACACGGCCACGATATTGGCGTCGCGATCGACTCGACTCTCCTTCCGTCCATAGCGGTGACGCATTGGCCAGACATCACGGCGCTGCCACCGGATGACGGCTTGCGGGAGATCCTGTTTGACATCGTCCTACGGGATGTAGCGATTCAGGTGGAACGATGGTGCGGCCAGCGGCCCACCTGGTCCTCGTCTGAAATTGCCCGAGCGCTTCCCTACGCAATTGGGCTTGTTCGCCTGGACGGTCCAGCCAAAGTCCTCGGGTTAGTGGAATTCGATGCCGGCGGGCTCGAATGGATCGCCGGCTACTGCTGCGATGTGCTGCCGGTTGTGTGTGCAGTCCTCGATGATCTGGCCCTCTCTCTCTATCTGAGAGCCGCTCGCGCAAGCCTTACCTTGGCCGAACTACAGGCGCTCGCGCCGGGCGACGTGGTCCTGCTCGACGGCTCACCAGTCGCTCGTGACGGCGTGATGACGGTTCTACTGTGCCTTCCTGGCAATTCACGATTTCGCGCCTCGATCATGGACGGCCGCCTGACAGTCCTCTCAGCAGTGGACCACGTGATGGAAAAACCAGACCCTCTCCCGCCGGAAACCTTCGACAGCATCGACCTACCGGTCGATGTGGAAGTCGGACGCCTGATCATGTCGCTCAAACAACTGCGTGAACTGGCTGTGGGTCAGGTACTGGATCTTGGTTTCGACGCCACGACCAATGTCACTTTGCGAGTCAATGGCCGGGTGATCGCTACGGGCGAGTTGGTGCGCATCGCCGATCGGACAGGTGTGAGTGTCGCAGACATCCGCCTACAACGCGCCGGGTCATGAATACCGGGTTGCCTGATCCCGTCGCGATGATCGCCTTGATCGGCGCGCTCGCGGTCGTCCCCTTCCTTGCCATCACCGTCACGTCGTACGTCAAGCTCGTGGTTGTATTCGGGCTGATCCGAAATGCTCTCGGTATTCAAAACATTCCGCCGAACATGGCGCTAAATGCGGTCGCCATCCTGCTCTCCGTATATATCATGCAGCCAGCAGCCAAGAACGCATATGAAGCAATGCGCCACAAGGAGATCGCGTTCGAAGATCTCCGTGAGCTCGTCGAAACGATACCGGTTGCTATAGAGCCCTTTCGCAATTTTCTCCTGAAGAACACGTCGCGACAGGAACGGCAATTCTTCGCCAATGCGACCCGTGAACTATGGAGCAAAGGAGACGCAGATGCGGTCACTGATAGCGATTTTGTGATTTTAATCCCAGCATTCATCACATCCGAGTTGGCGGACGCGTTCAAGATAGGTTTCCTGCTGTTCCTGCCTTTCATCATCATCGACCTTGTCATTTCGAATATCCTTCTGGCGATGGGTATGATGATGGTTTCGCCGATGACTATCTCCCTGCCCTTCAAGCTGTTCTTGTTCGTCTCTGTGAATGGATGGCAGCGCCTGATCCACGGTCTGGTCTTGTCCTATGCGGTACCACGATGATGAGCACAGCCAGCCTCGCCAACATCGCCATCGACGCGCTGAAACTGACTCTGGTCCTGTCGATGCCTACGATCGTCGTCGCCACGGCGGTCGGGCTGGTTGTTAGCGTGGTGCAGGCCTTGACCCAAGTTCATGAGCAGACACTTCCATTCGCCGTGAAACTCATATGCGTGAGCCTGACTCTGCTGGCAACTGGGAGCTGGATCAGCGGCGAGCTGTATCAATATATGCAAAACATCTTTGACAAGATTGGAGCGATGTAAATGCAACGCCGCGAGAATATACTCAATCGATCTGCTATCTCGCAGCGACTATGAAGGCTGTACCGGCCAGCAGGTCTTGAACACCTCAACAGTCCGTCTCATGCCGCTACTTGATCCGTCTCTCTTGCATACCGCCCTTGCCGTTTTTGCTCTGGCTACGACGCGTACGACGGGCATGATGTTGATTGTACCCATTCTAGGGCGAGGCATTGTGACTGGAATGGCGCGGAACGGTGCGATCATGGCGTTGAGCCTCCCGGTGATGGCGCATGCTTGGGCAACTAAGCCTGCGAACCTCGATATCTGGCAGCTGAAGCTGTTCCTGGGCTTGGGGCTGAAGGAACTCTTGCTCGGGATCCTACTCGGCATGCCAATAGCTGCGACCATCTGGGGTGTTGAGGCCGCGGGCACCTTCATTGACAACCACAGAGGCGCCGAAATGGTGAGTCTCTTGAATCCGGCGAGCGGCAATCAGGTCTCGCCGCTTGGAACGCTGCTCGCCCAACTCTTCGCCACATGGCTGTTTGCCTCCGGCGGCTTCTCCGCATTGATCGAAGCGCTCTATCGCTCCCATGACGTCTGGCCTCTATGGAGCTTGCAACCTGCTTTCGGTCCGGCATTCGTCACTGGGGTCTTGCATCTCGCAGATGTCATCATGCTACTGACTTTGCTTCTGGCCGGTCCAGCCATCGTTGCTATGTTCCTCAGCGAATTGGGTCTGGCACTGATCGCCCGCTTCGTACCACAATTGCAGGTCTTCTTTATCGCCATGTCGGTCAAGAGTGCGGTAGCCCTCCTGCTCTTAGTCCTTTCACTCACGATCGTTCTGGCTGAGGCCGATCAATACGTGCCGTCACGGGTCGTGATTTTCAACCTTGTCGCCAAGTGGTTGTCATGAGTGGCGAAAAGACCGAAAAGCCTACTCCCAAACGGGTGCGCGACCTGCGCAGGAAGGGGCAGGTCGCGCAGAGCAATGAAGTCGTATCCGCGGCACTGACCATTGCGTTCTTCGCACTGTTCTTTGCCTCCTTGCCCGGTATGATAGACCGGCTCGAGGCAATGATCCTGACGCCTATTCCGCTTCTCGAAGGTGACGTCCTGAGCGTCACTCAACAGCTCCTGCAATCCTACATTAGCGAACTACAGCGTATGCTCGCGCCCTTCGTCGGCATCGTTCTGGTGATCGGCGTAGGAGCCAACGTCTTACAGAATGGCCTGATATTCTCGCCCCAGGCGGCCGCCCCGGCACTGAAGCATCTCAGCCCCAGCGAAAACGCCAAGAGGATCGTTTCGCTCGGGAATTGCATCGAATTGGGCAAGTCGATCGGAAAGATTCTGGTGATCGGCTCGGTTCTGCTGCTCGTGCTGCGCGAAGGTATGCGTGCGCTCGTCTGGACGCCGAGTTGCGGTATACGTTGCCTACGGTCGGTGACAGGCAGCCTGCTGCTCGGTATCGCCGTCTATGCGGCATTGAGTTTACTGATGGTGGCAATTGCGCACTTTGCATTCCAGCGTTGGCAATTCACGAAGAGAAATATGATGTCAAAGGCTGAGGTGAAGCGGGAATACAAGGAGGAAAACGGTGCCCCCACACTTATAGCGCATCGTAAACAACTCCACATGGAGTTGCTCTCCAAGGGTATGATCGATCAGTCGCGCAGGGCGACCGTCTTGATCACCAATCCGACACATGTTGCCGTGGCGATTTATTACAATCGGCAGCAGACCCCCTTGCCCCTGATCAGTGCCGTCGGTACCGACCTCACGGCGCAGGATATGATCGACGCTGCGGTGGCTACCGCTGTGCCGGTGATGCGAAACGTTCCGCTGGCTCAGGCGCTGCTGAAGCACGGCCGAGTAGACGAGTATATTCCATCACATCTACTCGTACCTGTTGCAGAGGTTCTCCGAGCGCTTGGTAATCTGGCAACCGAAGCCGGCGTTGGTCCCCGTTTCAGCTGACCGAAAATACCACTATCGACCGGCGGCGATTACTCTGCGAAGCATCCATATTTATTTCATATGTGCGCATATCCGTCTTATATTTTTCGCGTATGCAATGATCTTATAATAGATTTATCGACCGACATCTGTTTGACGCGTTGGAAGGGATGAGCGCTGCCCGCGGGCGCCGTTCGGTTCGATGGCGTGTTGCCCAGATGTAGCTTCAAATAGGAGCAAGCGCCGTGTCCTTAGATGGTTGAAAAAATGTGGATCTACGCAATCTGGCACTGCCAGCCGCGGAATGGCAAATCGGCTGGCGCGAAAGTCCGTGCCCCGACAGCCTGCGGTGGGCTGCCGCCGGGATCCAGAAGGATAGAGGTTGGCCCGCCGCTCAACCGCAAGGGTACCGCCGCGGCCGCTCTCACAGCGGTACGCCGAGATCGTGCGCTGCCCCACATAGTGAACGTCGCGTTCTATGGCGAGGCGCCGTTAATTCTGTTCATAGCATGGCTGAGGAGCGCGTTGATTTGCGATCTCTAAAGACCGCGGCGCAGATTCTCGTGCGGCTCGTCGACGAAATTGATGCCGCAGCGCAGTGATCC